>NZ_BAAAUG010000038.1:95630-125608 GCF_039533825.1 Streptomyces rectiviolaceus | reverse complement strand
GCCTGGGCGGGCTCGTGGGCGCCGGTCAGCTCGGCCAGCTCGTCGGCGTTCGGCTTGACGATGTCGGGGCGGGCGGCGACGCCACGGCGCAGCGCCTCGCCGCTGGTGTCCAGGAGCACGGGGACCTTGGCGGCGCGCGCGGCCCGTACGAGGGTCGCGTACGCGCCGACCGGGACCCCCGGCGGAAGGCTCCCGCAGAGCGCGACCGCCGACATGCCGCGGCGCAGCAGATCCTCGTACGACTCGCGGAACGCGGACCACTCGGCGGGCGTGACCGTCGGGCCCGGCTCGTTCAGCTGTGTGGTGTCGCCGCTCGCCGCGTCGACGATGGCGAGCGTGCGGCGCGTGGCGCCCTCGACGGGTGCGAGCGCGTCCGTGACGCGGGGCTCGCGCGCGAGGCGGTCGTGCAGGACGCGTCCGGTGTCGCCGCCCGCGAAACCGGTCACCGTCACGTCGTGGCCGAGGGCCGCGAGGACGCGGGCGACGTTCAGGCCCTTGCCGCCGGGCCGTTCGATGACCTCGGTGACGCGGTGCGAGGCGTGCGGGGTGAGGGTGGGGACGCGGTAGGTGATGTCCAGGGCGGCATTCAGCGTGACTGTGAGGATCACTCGCCACCCACCCCCGAACTCACTGGAGAACGCGCTTGCTGTCGGCCTCTTCCGGGGTCTGATCATGCCAAACAGAAGGCGGTTGGCCCAGAGGTCCGGGCCAACCGCCTGCTGTTTGTTGCCACTTCAACGGGGCCGCAACGGGTGGTGAAATCACCCGAGTTGGGCCTAATTGGGCGCAACCACCCACGCACCCTTGCGCATGACGCCCACCAGGTCGAACTCCGCGTCAAGGACCACCAGGTCGGCGTCCTTGCCGGGCTCAAGCGAGCCGACCTTGTCGTACATGCCCAGGAGCCTGGCCGGGTTGGCGGAGATCGCCCGTACGACGTCCTCGACCGGGAGGCCGTCGACGGTCACCGAGCGCTTGAACGCGCGGTCAAGGGTGAGGGTCGAGCCCGCGATGGAGCCGCCGTCGACGAGGCGCGCGACGCTGTCCGCCACCTCGACCTCCAGCGGGCCGAGCATGTACCGCCCGTCGCCGAAGCCCGCCGCGTCCATCGCGTCCGTGATGAGCGCGGTGCGGGCCGCGCCCGCGTGGTGGAAGGCCAGCTCGAACGCGGCGGGGTGCAGATGCGTGCCGTCGTTGATCAGCTCGACCGTGATCCGCTCGTCCTCCAGGAGCGCGGCGATCGGGCCCGGCTCGCGGTGCCCGAGGCCCGGCATCGCGTTGTAGAGGTGCGTGGCGACGGTGGCGCCCGCGTCGATGGCCTCCACCGTCTGCTCGTACGACGCGTCCGTGTGGCCGATGGCCGCGATCACGCCGTGTTCGGCGAGGAGACGTACGGAGTCGATGCCGCCCGGCAGCTCGGTGGCGAGCGTGAACATCTTCGCCCGGCCACGGGCCGCGTCCATCAGCTTGCGGACGTCGGCGGGGTCGGGGTCGCGCAGGAGCGCCTCGCTGTGCGCGCCCTTGCGGCACGGCGAGATGAAAGGACCCTCGAAGTGGATGCCCGCGATGTCGCCCTGCTCGGCCAGCTCGGAGAGCACCCCTGCCCGCTGGGCGAGGAAGTCCATCTCACCGGTGACGGTGGAGGCGACGACGGTGGTCGTGCCGTGCAGGCGGTGCGTGTGGACGCCCTTGAGTACGTCCTCGACCGTGCCGGAGGTGAAGGAGGCACCGCCGCCGCCGTGGTTGTGGATGTCGACGAAGCCCGGGACCACCCAGTGACCGGGGGCGAGGTCGACGATCTCGGCATCCGCGGGAGCGCTCCCGGTGATGCGCGTGCCGTCGACGATCACACGGCCGTTGGAAAGGGTCCCGGTGGGCAGGACCACCTGAGCACCGGCGAGGACCTTGCTAGCGGCCATCAGGCGGTTACCTCCGTGGAATCGGGGTCGGGGTCGGGATCAGGGTCGGGGTCGGGGTCGGTCGGGGCATCGGGTTCGCCGAGGAGATCCCAGGCGAGCAGGCCCGCGCCCAGGCACCCGGCGGTGTCCCCCAGGGCGGCCGGGACGATGAGGGGCTGGGTCTGGAACGTGACGATGCGTGCCGTCATGGCCGCCCGCAGGGGTGTGAACAAGGTTTCCCCGGCCTCGGCGAGACCGCCACCGATGATCAGGGTGTGCGGGTCCAGGAGGGTGAGGGCCGTGATGAGGCCGTCGGCGAGCGCGTCGACGGCGTTCTGCCAGACCTGCCGCGCCCGCGGGTCGCCCGACTCCACGGCCTTCGCGCAGTCCGCGGCGTCCGCATCCGGGTCGCCGCTGGCCGCCGCCCAGGCCTCGCTCACCGCGGAGGCGGAGGCGAGCCGCTCCAGACAGCCGCGCTGGCCGCAGCCGCAGGGCGGTCCTCCGGGGCGCACGATGATGTGCCCGATCTCGCCCGCGGAGCCGTGGGCGCCGGGCTCGATGCCGCCGCCGATCCCGATGGCCCCTGCGATGCCCGTCCCGAGCGGCACGAAGAGGAAGCGGTCGGCGCCCTTGCCCGCGCCGATCCGTCCCTCGGCGAGGCCGCCGGTGCGTACGTCGTGACCGAGGGCCACGGGTACGCCTTCCAGCCTGCGGCTGAGCAGCTCCCGCATGGGGACGTCGCGCCAGCCGAGGTTCGAGGCGTAGACGGCGATGCCGCGCTCGGTGTCGACGATCCCGGGGACCGCGACGCCGGCCGCGGCCGCGGGTTCCCCGAATTCTTTGATCCCGTGGGCGCGGAGGTCGGCGGCGAAGTCGAGGATGGACTCGACCACGGCGTCGGGCCCGCGTTCCCGGCCGGTGGCCCGCCGCGCCTCATGGAGCAGCGCGCCGTCCGCCCCGACCAGGGCGGCCTTCATTCCGGTGCCGCCCACATCGAGGGCGATGACGTGTCTCACGGGGGACAGTCTCGCGCGTCGGCCGCGAGAGGTCTAGTCCACTTCGGGTAATCGCCGGTCTGCTCCGGTGGGTGGGTGACCCTAAACCGCCGCTTCGCGGCGGATGTCTCCCACCCACCCACCCGTCTGCCCCGCAGTACCCGACTAGCCCAGGATGACGCTCCGCGTCAGGTTCCGGGGTCGGTCCGGGTCGAAGCCCCGCGCCTCCGCGAGGGCCACGGCAAGGCGCTGGGCGCGGATCAGGTCAGCGAGAGGATCCGCCTCCTCGCGAGCGACAAGCTCACCGCCGACGCGAGCCACATCACCGGCCAACCCCTCCGGCAGCACCCCGAACATCCACGCCACCCGGCCGGGCCCGGTGATGGAGATCGGCCCGTGGCGGTACTCCATCGCCGGGTACGACTCCGTCCACGCCCCCGCCGCCTCCCGCATCTTCAGCGCGGCCTCGAGGGCGAGCCCGTACGTCCAGCCGCGACCCAGGAACGTCCACTGCTCAGCGGCCAAGACCGCCGGAGGCAACGGTTCCGACACCGCGAGCTCCGCGTCGACCGCCGCCTCGGCGACCGACTTCACGCCGGGGATGTCACCGAGCCCGGCCCGCAGGAAGGCGAGGGCGGTCGTCGCGAACCGGGTCTGGACGACCGACTGCTCGTCCGCCCAGTCCAGGACCGCCACCGAGTCGGCCGCGTCCATGACCGGCGTCTTCGGGTCGGCGGTCAGGGCCGTGGTCGGTACCACGCCCTTCAGCTCGCCGAGCAGCTCCAGGACCTCCGTCGTCGTACCCGACCGGGTGATGGCGACCACCCGGTCGTACTTCCGCCCCGCGGGGAACTCCGATGACGCGAACGCGTCCGTCTCGCCCTGCCCGGCGGCCTCGCGCAGCGCCGCGTACGCGATGGCCATGAACCACGACGTCCCGCACCCGGTGACGGCCACCCGCTCGCCCGGCTCCGGCAGTCCGTCGAAGGTGAGAGCGGCATCGGCCGCCCGGTGCCAGCAGGCGGGCTGGGTTGCTATCTCTGTTGCGGTACGCGACATGCGTCAAGGCTCCTTGCCAGTGCGGAACTTCACGACGTGCTCGCCGACACTCGGTCGACACTCAAGGGAACGTGACGTGCTTAGCAGCAGCTCGACCCCCACGGCAATGGTGGGACGTCAGTAGTACGCCGTTGCACAAGCGATACTGAGGTGGTGTAGACCTTGCGTCCATACGCGAGGGAAAATCGCAGTTCACATAGATCTTCGAGGGTGGGAACAGCTGTGCAGCGGCGCGCGACAGGACTGACCGCGGCGATAGCCGCACTGGGCATGGCGGCGGTACTCGCCGGCTGCGGTGGTCCCGGCGATTCAGGCGACGTCACCCTCAAGCTGGTGGCCGCCGACTACGGCGACTCCAAGGCCAACAGCTCCCAGAAGTACTGGGACAAACTCGCCAAGAAGTTCGAGGCCGAGAACCCCGGCATCAAGGTCGACGTCAGCGTCTACTCCTGGACCGACGTGGACCGCAAGGTCAAGGAGATGGTCAAGGCGGGCGACGCCCCCGACCTGGCCCAGATCGGCGCGTACGCCGACTATGCCGCGCGGGACAAGCTGTACCGCACCGAGGACCTGGTCTCCATCTCCACCCAGGCCGACTTCATGGCTCCCCTCGCCGAGGCGGGCGAGGTCAAGCGCGTCCAGTACGGCATGCCGTTCGCCTCCTCCACGCGCCTGCTCTTCTACAACGAGAAGATCTTCAAGGACGCAGGACTCACCCCGCCGCAGAGCTGGACCGACCTGGCGGCCGACGCCAAGGCGCTCAAGGCGCGCGGCGTGAAGATCCCCTACGCCCTGCCGCTCGGCAAGGAAGAGGCGCAGGCCGAGACGATGCAGTGGCTGCTCAGCGGTGGCGGCGGCTACACCGACAACGTCGGCACGTACGACATCGACTCCACGCAGAACGTGAAGACCTTCACCTGGCTGAAGGACGAGCTCGTCGGCAAGGGCCTGACGGGCGCCACGCCCCCCGCCAAGCTCGACCGCGCCGAGGCCTTCGCCGCCTTCACGCGCGGCGACGTGGGCATGCTCAACGGCCATCCCACGCTGATGCAGATGGCCGCGAAGAAGGGCGTGAAGTACGGCATGGTGCCGATGCCCGGCGTGAACGGCCACGCCCAGTCCACGATGGGCGTCGCCGACTGGATGATGGCCTTCAAGCAGAAGGGCCACCGCGAGGAGATCGGCAAGTTCCTCGACTTCGCCTACAGCACGAAGAACGTCCTGGACTTCTCGCGCGAGTACGACCTGCTGCCCGTGACGAACTCCGCCGCCGAGGAGATGACGGGCAACAAGAACGACAAGGCGCTCGCCGAGTTCCTTGACGAGCTGCCCACGTCGCAGCTGTACCCGGTGGGCAAGACGTCCTGGGCGCAGGTCTCCGTCGACGTCAAGAAGTACATCGGCAAGGCCGTCGACACGAACGGCAATCCGGCGTCGATCCTCAGCCAGCTCCAGACCAAGGCGGCGACCGAGGAGAACGCGGAATAGCGTGTCGGGCATGACCGATGCCACGGAAGACGACGCGTTCCCCGACACCGGGCTCTCCGAGCGCGACCGCGCGATCCTCGCCCTGGAGCGCCGCGACTGGGTGACAGGTCCCGGCGCGAAGGAGCGGGCCGTGCGCGAGCAGCTCGGCCTGGTGCCGGTCCGCTACTACCAGCTCCTGAACGCCCTGCTCGACGACCCCCGCGCCCTCGCGCACGATCCGGTGACCGTCAACCGGCTTCGGCGGGTTAGGGAGTCCCGGCGCGGGGAGCGTTGAGCGTAGGGTCTGGCCCATGGGTGACCTTGAGTACTCTGCCGAGCTGCCCGAGCCCGTGACCCCCGCGGGGCGCGAGGGCCTCGCCGCGCTCCTCGCGCGCCCCGGCAAGGCCGTGATCGCGCTCGACTTCGACGGCACGCTCGCGCCGATCGTGGCCGACCCCGAACACGCCCGCGCCCACCCGGGCGCCGTCCCGGCCCTCTCCGCGCTCGCGCCGAAGGTGCTGTCCGTCGCCGTCGTCACCGGGCGCCCCGCGGGCGTGGCGGTGCGCTACGGCGGCCTCGCGGGTGTCCAGGGCCTCGAACACCTCGTCGTGCTCGGGCACTACGGCGCCGAGCGCTGGGACGCCGTCTCCTCCACCGTGCACGCGGCCGAGCCGCACCCCGGCGTGGCGTCCGTGCGCGCCGAACTGCCCGGCTTCCTGGACACGATCGGCGCCTGGCGCGGCACGTGGATAGAGGAGAAAGGCCGCGCGGTCGCGGTCCACACCCGCCGCGCACGCGACCCGCAGGCCGCCTTCGAGGCCCTGCGCGAGCCGCTCGCCGAACTCGCTTCCCGCCACGGCCTGATCGTCGAACCGGGCCGTCTGGTCCTGGAGTTGCGCCCCCCGGGCATGGACAAGGGCGTGGCCCTCGCCGACTACGTACGCGAAGTGGGCGCCGAAACCGTCCTGTACGCGGGCGACGACCTGGGCGACCTGCCCGCCTTCGCGGCCGTGGAGAAGCTCCGCTCGGACCAGGTGCGGGGCCTGCTCGTGTGCAGCGGCAGCGCGGAGGTCGCGGAACTGGCCGAGCGGGCCGACCTGGTGGTGGAAGGACCGCAGGGCGTAGTGGAGCTACTCGGGGCGATCGCCGCTCAACTGGACTGATCAGCACCGAGGTTGGGCGGGTCGGGGATCGGATTCCCGAAGTAGTCGCGGGTGGTCCCGTCGTCGACCGCCGTGCCCTGACCGCGAGCCGGTGAGCCGGGCTTCAGGCGTACGTCGCCGGGGGCGCCGGGGGTGCGGGAAAGGAAGCGCGGGTCGGCGTTGACGCCGGTGGTGTCGCGGGGCTGCGAGGTGCGCCAGTACAGGTTGTTGCTGAAGGTGCTGACGGTGTCCTTGATGGGGGATCCGGCACCGGGCGCGCCCACAAAGATGTTGTCGCGGAAGGTGACGCCGGTGGGCCCGTTGTTGGAGACGATGGCGGTGTCGGCGCGATGCGTGACCACGGTGTTCCGATAGACCTGCGTATCGGTCGCGGCCCCGCAGACGACGGAGATCACCGCGTACGGAGAGGCCGTGTTCCGGTCGTTGACGCTGATGTTGTCGTGGATGCGATTGCCGTCGCTGACCTTCCCCTCCCCATTGCAGACGAGCAGGAATCCGCCCTCGTTGTCGTGGCTGTAGTTGTAGCGGTAGGTGTTGCGCAGGTTCCCGCCGTCGATGTCGTACGCCATCGAGTCACGCGTCCCGTGGCCACCGGTGACCTCGTTGTACTGGTAGAGCGCGTCCTGCGACTCCCAGGCCCAGATCCCGGCGTTGTAGCCCGCCGAGCGCATGTTGAAGCCGTCCACGTAGTTGTGCTCGACGCGGGCCTTGCGGGTCTCATGGATGACGATGCCGTCGCCGCCGACGTCGTACGCCTTGTTCCGTACGAACTCCACGCCGCTGGAGAGGAGTTCGGCGTCGGCGTCCGTCCCGCTGCCCCAGGTCGACATGGTGCCGATGCCGGTGCGGTCGACGCGGCGGACGGTGGAGTCCTCGACGCGGAGTCCATGGAAACGGGTGGGGGTCTTGGTCCCCTGCACGACGAAGAGGATCCCGCCGGAGGGGTCCGGGTCCTTGAAGTCGGCGCCGTTCACGTCGTGGACGTCGACTCCGTCGACGAGGAAGTGGTCGGCGACGCCGTAATCGGTGAGCTGGACGTAGAGCCCTGCTCGGCGTTCGGTGGTGGTGGCGGGCCCGGTGTTGGAGAGATCGAGGTTCCGGATCTCCCACTGCTCGGTGTCGACGAGATGCAGGGCGGCGCGGGCGCCGTTCGCCTCGATGTGCGGCTTGGCGGCCTTCTTGCTTCCGTAGGCGTCGATCAGCACGGGGGCGCCGGCCGCACCCGCACCTTTGGGAGCCAGCACCCCCGTGCAGCTTGTGCCGCGCCGCAGCAGGAGTTTCTCGCCGGGGGCGTAGGTGTGGGCACTTGCCTTCTCCAGGCTGCGCCAGGCGGTTCCTCCGGTGGTCCCGGCCGCGGAGTCGTCGCCTCTTTCGCAGTCGACGTAGTACGTCGCCGCGTTGGCGGCGGCGCCGGGCGCGGCCGTGGCCGTTGCCCCTGCCAGGGCCAGGGCGGTGAGGGCCACGATGCTTGTGCGGCGTAGGGGCATGCGGGGAAGGTAGCGACCTGTGCGGTCAGCGGCCCATGGACAAACGTGGCCTGAGGTTGGACGGATATTTTCCCCAACCCCGCCCCTTCCCGAAAACTCGCTGGGCGCGAGGGCCTACCTGGGGCTCCGCCCGCCCCAGACCCCGTACAAGATGTCCTCAATCGCCGGACGGGCTGAGAATTCACCTCCGGCCCGGGGAGATCTTTCAGCCGTCCGGCGTTTGAGGACGCCCCGGCGCAGCCGGTTTTCGGGAAGGGGTGGGGTTGGGGAAAAATCAGGCCTGCAGCGCCCGCAGCTGGTCCAGGAACCACTGGGCCGGGGGAAGAGCCGTAGCCGCCGCAGCGAGCCGCTTGGTTCGTTCCGCCCGCTCCTCGAGCGGCATCATCAGCCCCGCGTACAGAGCCGAAGCAGTGCCCGTCACGTCATACGGGTTCACCACCACCGCATCCTCGCCCAACTCCTCACACGCCCCCGCCTCCCGCGAAAGCACCAGCACGCACCCCTCGTCGGAGACGACAGGCACCTCCTTGGCCACGAGGTTCATCCCGTCCCGGATGGGGTTCACCAGAGCCACGTCCGCCAAGCGGTACGCCGCAAGCGACCGCGCGAAGTCGTCCTTCACGTGCAGCACGACCGGGGTCCAACCCTCCACCCCGTACTCGGAGTTGATCTCGTCGGCGAGCGCCTGCACGGACGCCGTGTAGTCGCGGTACACCGCGAGGTCCTGCCGCGACGGGTAGGCGAAGGCCACGTGCACCACCCGCTCCCGCCACTCCGGCCGGGACGCGAGCAGCTCCCGGTACGCAAGGAGTCCCCGCACGATGTTCTTCGACAGCTCGGTCCGGTCGACGCGGACGATCACCTTCCGGTCGCCCCCGCCCCCCACCTGCTCCCGCAGCGCGACAAGACGCTCCTCCACATCCGCCCGCCGCGACCGCTCCCGCAGGAAATCCGCGTCGGCCCCGAGCCCGTGCACCCCGATCCGCGTCCCCGACGTACCGCCGAGGACCGCGACGCAGCACTCCGTGAACGCGTCCGCCCACCGACCCGTCAGGAACGCCGCACGGTCGGCCCCCAGGATGCCGCGGAGCAGTTGCTCCGCGACGTCGTCCGGCAGCATCCGGAAGTAGTCCACCGGCGCCCACGGCGTGTGCGAGAAGTGGCCGATGCGGAGGTCGGGGCGCAGTTCACGGAGCATCCCCGGCACCAGCGCCAGGTGGTAGTCCTGGACGAGGACCGCCGCGCCCGGCGCGGCGCTCTGGGCGAGCGCGTCGGCGAAGGCCCGGTTGTAGGTCTCGTACGACGCCCACTGCGCCCGGAACTCCGGTCCGAAGGCCGGTTCGAGCGGCGTCTGGTAGAGCATGTGGTGGACGAACCACAGCACCGAGTTCGCGATCCCGTTGTACGCGTCGGTGTGCACCCCCTCGTGCGAGCCGGCGTCGATGTCGAGCATCCGGACTCCGGGCTCGCCCACCCCGCGCCGCACGGCCTCCCGGTCGCCGTCCCCCAGCGCCGCGCAGACCCACAGGGCGGCGCCGGTCTCGGACTCGCCGATCGCGCTGAGCCCGGAGACGAGCCCTCCGCCGCCCCGCTTGGCCGTCAGTTCGCCGTTCTCCTCCAGGGCGTATGTGACGGGGCCGCGGTTGGACGCGACGAGGACCTGTGCGGCGGCGTGCTCGGAGACCATGTGCCGAACCTAGCCCTTCGGGGGAGAGCTCAAACGTACGGCCGGACCCGTTGCGGGCCCGGCCGTATACGTTCAGGTGCCTGCGTCCGTGCGTCTAGTCGCGCCTGCTCCTTGCCGCCGCCACCGCGAGCGCGCCCAGTGCGCACAGCGCGATCGCGAGGCCCGCGTACAGCATCGTGTCCGAGTTGCTGCCCGTCTCGGCCAGCTGCCCCGGACCGTCCGCGCGTCCCACGGGGCCGCTCCGCGGTTCCTGCGGGGCGGGCCGTGCCTGCACCCGCTGAGCGAGGACCGCCGAGGTGCACGGGTCGTCGCCGCCCGGGGCGGATCTGGGGCAGTTGCTGCCGGGTGCCGTCACGGTGCTGACCCTGACCTGGCCCGCCGTGCAGGAGACCTTCACCTGCTGGGTGACGGTGACCTCGCCGTGCGGGCGGACGTCGCCCTTCCAGACGTACTTCGAACCCTGCTCGGTGACCGTCCCGCTGCTCGCGACGGGCTTCGAGCCGGGCGTCACCTGCCAGGACGCGGTGGCTCCGGTGCGCGTGCTGCCCGAGGGGTTCTTGATGGTGATGGTGTTCTTGACGCTGCTGCACACCGGCGCGGCCCGCTGTGCGGGCACGTTGGTGATCTTGACCGGTGGCTGCTTCCGCTCTTTTTCCTTGGCCTCGCCGTCCGCGGCGGTGGCGCAGCGCGCCGCCCTGTCCGCGGGCGTCGTCGGGCAGCCCATGACCGTGTTGCCGGTGGTCCTGAAGTCGCCGTACGGCGATTCGTCGTAGCGCTTGGCGAAGGGCTCGATCACATCCGCGGCGGCGGGCACGGCCGCGGCGCCGAGCGCCCCGGCCGCGAGGCCTGCCGTGGCCATGGCCACGCCACCGATGCGTCGCGCGCTTCCCATTACCTGTCTGACCCACATAAGTGGGAAATGTAGACAAAACGCCCGGCCTTGGGTGGTTACGCCACGCGGCGGGCCGCGTACTCCGCGATGTCGGCCATCGGCGGCCGCTCCTCCGTGTCCACCGCATGGGTGCGCGGCTCGAACCCTTGCTCGCCCCGTTCGAACTGCGTGAGCTCGGGGCGTACGAGATGGCCGCGCGCGAGCCGCAGCTGCGCCGTCCGGTAGATCGCCGCGGCCATCCGGCCAAGGGCCTGCCCGTCCTGGTGCCGGTGCTTGCGCACACCGACGTCCACCTGCGCGAGCGCGTCCAGGCCCACGGTGTGCAGCGCGTCGACGAGCAGGCCCAGCTCCACTCCGTAGCCGACGGGGAACGGCAGCCGCTCCAGGAGGGACCTGCGCGCCGCGTACTCGCCGCCCAACGGCTGGACGAATCCGGCCAGTTGGGGCCAGTGCATATTGAGCAGCGGGCGCGCCATCAGCTCGGTGACCCGGCCGCCCTGACCTGCGGTCCCGGCCAGCGGGCGGTCGTACATCGCCTTCACGAAGGCCACGTCGGGCTCGGTCAGGAGCGGGCCCACGATCCCGGTGACGAAGTCCGCCGAGAACTCCTTCAGGTCCGCGTCGACGAACGCGACGATGTCACCGCCGGTCACCAGGAGCGAGCGCCACAGGACCTCGCCCTTGCCGGGCACCGCCGGGATGCGCGGCAGGATCTCGTCCCGGTGCACGACCCGGGCGCCTGCCTCCCGCGCCACCTCGGCCGTGCGGTCCTTCGAGCCGGAGTCGATCACCACGAGCTCGTCGACGAGCGAGGCCTTCTCGACCAGCTCACGGCGGATCTCGGCGACGATCTCGCCGACCGTCTCCTCCTCGTCGAGCGCGGGCAGGACGACACTCACCGAGGCCCCGGACGCTCGTTTGGCGGCGACGAGTGCGCTGAGCGGACGGTCGGCAACGGACCAGGAACGCCTGGTCAGCCAGCGCTCGGCCTCTTCCAGCACGGGTGGCTCCTCCTGTGTGTGGCCTACATGTGATCCATCTCGCGGTTCGGACGACTATCTCAAGGGTCCAGGCCGTCGGTTACAGTCTTGAACAACGCGGATGACCATCGCATGTCGGGGGTCATCGCGTAACAAATGCCCGGGGCCCATGAATCCCCGGCGCCATACCGCTCATCCAGAGGGGCAGAGGGATACGGCCCGTTGAAGCCCCGGCAACCATCCCGCCGACCGCGCACGCGAGGTCTCGGTGGGGAAGGTGCCAATTCCGTCTCGTGACGAGATGCGTCACGGGGAAGATGAGGAGAAAGGGCCTCGCCTCCATGGCTGCGCAGACTGTCGAAACGAACGACACCACCCCCTCCACCTCGGCTGCTGACCGGGGATCCGTGGACCTCGGCCCCGCATCGGGCCTCTCCTGCCGCGAGTGCGGCGAGCTCTACGCCCTTGGCCCGATCTTCGCCTGCGAGGCCTGTTTCGGCCCGCTCGAAGTCGCGTACGACCTGCCGACCGGTGACCCCGAGGCGCTGAGGAAGCAGATCGAGTCCGGCCCCGACAACATCTGGCGCTACGCGCCCCTGCTGCCCGTCCCGGCGGACGTGGCCGAGAAGCCGAACATCAACCCCGGCTGGACCAAGCTCGTCAAGGCCGACAACCTCGCCCGTGAACTCGGCGTCGAGCAGGGCAAGTTGTTCGTCAAGGACGACTCCGGCAACCCCACGCACTCCTTCAAGGACCGCGTCGTGGCGCAGGCCATCGAGGCGGCGCGTGCTTTTGGATTCACGACGTTGTCGTGCTCCTCCACCGGCAACCTCGCGGGCGCCGTCGGTGCCGCAGCCGCCCGCGCCGGCTTCCGCTCCTGCGTGTTCATCCCGCACGACCTGGAGCAGGGCAAGGTCGTCATGGCCGCGGTCTACGGCGGCGAGCTCGTCGGCATCGAGGGCAACTACGACGACGTGAACCGCTTCTGCTCCGAGCTCATCGGCGACCCGCTCGGCGAGGGCTGGGGCTTCGTGAACGTGAACCTGCGGCCGTACTACGGCGAGGGTTCCAAGACCCTCGCGTACGAGATCTGCGAGCAGCTGGGGTGGGTCCTTCCCGACCAGCTGGTCATCCCGATCGCATCGGGCTCGCAGCTCACGAAGATCGACAAGGGCCTGAAGGAGCTCATCAAGCTGGGTCTCGTCGAGGACAAGCCTTACAAGATCTTCGGCGCGCAGGCCGAGGGCTGCTCCCCGGTGTCGACCGCCTTCAAGGCGGGCCACGACGTCGTGCGCCCCCAGAAGCCGGACACCATCGCCAAGTCGCTCGCCATCGGCAACCCCGCCGACGGGCCGTACGTCCTGGACATCGCGCGCCGCACGGGCGGTGCGGTGGAGGACGTGAACGACGAGCAGGTCGTGGACGCGATCAAGCTGCTCGCCCGGAGTGAGGGGATCTTCGCGGAGACCGCCGGTGGTGTGACGGTCGGCGTCACCAAGAAGCTGATCGAGGCGGGGCTCATTGATCCCTCCCTCACCACGGTCGTGTTGAACACGGGTGACGGTCTCAAGACCCTGGACGCTGTTGCCGAGACGTCTCAGGCGACCGCGACCATTCGCCCCAGCCTGGATGCGTTCCGCGCCGCTGGGCTTGCAGGCTGAGCTTGCTCGTTTACCTGCGGACCGTTGTGGCTGGTCGCGCAGTTCCCCGCGCCCCTGAAGGGGCCCCACGCACCCCGAGGTGAATTCATGAGCGTCAACGTCCGCATTCCCACCATTCTTCGCACCTACACCGGCGGTCAGTCCGAGGTTGCCGCCGAGGGGGCGACCCTCTCCGAGGTCATCGCCGACCTGGAGGCCAAGCACGCCGGTATCGCGGCCCGTGTCCTGGACGACCAGGGCAAGCTGCGGCGCTTCGTGAACGTGTACGTGAACGACGACGACGTCCGCTTCGAGCAGGGTCTTGAGACCGCGACGCCGGACGGTGCCGGGGTGTCGATCATTCCCGCCGTCGCCGGTGGTTGATCCTTTAAAGAAACACCCTGCGTAATCATGATTGCCCCCTCCGCGAGAGAAGCGGAGGGGGCAATTCCATGTGGTTGAGCGCGGTACAGTTGGGAAGCGAGCTTCCCCGTTTGTGCCGAGCGCATATACGAAGTCGCCCTGAGGGCGACAAGAAGTAGCCAAAGTGCACTGCCCATTTGCCCCTCCCGTGGCATTTGTCTGGCCCGACTTGCCCTGAACTCCGGCGAATTCTCCGCATATTACCGATCAGGCGTGCCCAGAATTCTCGTCCGATTGACCTGTTGCAGAGGGCAGTTGGACAGATACATTCAGCCGCGGTCGACGCGTTCCGGCGCACGCCTCCACAACCCATTGGGGGGGTGAGGTCTGACCCGGGTCCGCGAAGTGCGGGTCCGTGCAAGGGCCAGTAATAGGGGAGTTAGGCATGGCTCAGGGCACCGTCAAGTGGTTCAACGCGGAGAAGGGGTACGGCTTCATCGCGGTCGACGGTGGTGCGGATGTTTTCGTCCACTACAGCGCGATTCAGATGGACGGCTACCGCACCCTTGAAGAAGGTCAGCGAGTGGAGTTCGAGATCTCGCAGGGCCAGAAGGGTCCGCAGGCGGACATGGTCAAGCTCGCCGTCTGATCTCGGCGCGATCGGCCAGCGACTTAGCGAGTGACGAGGGGCCCGTATCCCGACAGGGGTACGGGCCCCTCGTATGTCCGGCCGCATCCCGCCCCGTCCCGCCGCCCCGTCCCGCCGCATCGTCCCGTCGTGCGGGCCTGGGCGCGCGCCCCCTCGTGCGTCTGGGATCCGTGAGAGGCGCTTGCACTCGTAGGGGTCGAGTGCTAATCATTGGGCTTAGCACTCTCCCAGTGAGAGTGACAGAACTTGGATCGGGTCGGTGAGGCCCGCAGGCCGGGTGGGGCAAGGAACCACACGGTTTGCAGGCCGTCCGTCGCGGGCACTGGCGCGATCCGGAGCATGCCACCCCTGTCCGGGAGGACCACTTCACATGGCCAAGATCATCGCGTTCGACGAGGAGGCACGGCGCGGCCTCGAGCGCGGCATGAACCAGCTCGCCGACGCCGTCAAGGTGACCCTGGGCCCCAAGGGTCGCAACGTCGTCCTCGAGAAGAAGTGGGGTGCCCCCACGATCACCAACGATGGTGTTTCCATCGCCAAGGAGATCGAGCTCGAGGACCCGTACGAGAAGATCGGCGCCGAGCTGGTCAAGGAGGTCGCGAAGAAGACGGACGACGTCGCCGGTGACGGCACGACGACCGCGACCGTCCTGGCGCAGGCGCTGGTCCGCGAGGGCCTGCGCAACGTAGCCGCCGGTGCCAACCCGATGGCCCTCAAGCGTGGCATCGAGAAGGCCGTCGAGGCCGTCTCGGGCGCCCTGCTCGAGCAGGCCGTCGACGTGGAGACCAAGGAGCAGATCGCTTCCACGGCCTCCATCTCCGCCGCCGACACCCAGATCGGCGAGCTCATCGCCGAGGCGATGGACAAGGTCGGCAAGGAAGGCGTCATCACCGTCGAGGAGTCGCAGACCTTCGGGCTCGAGCTTGAGCTCACCGAGGGCATGCGCTTCGACAAGGGCTACATCTCGGCGTACTTCGCCACCGACATGGAGCGTATGGAGGCGTCGCTCGACGACCCGTACATCCTGATCGTCAACTCGAAGATCTCGAACGTGAAGGACCTCCTTCCGCTCCTCGAGAAGGTCATGCAGTCCGGCAAGCCGCTGCTGATCATCGCCGAGGACGTCGAGGGCGAGGCCCTGTCGACCCTGGTCGTCAACAAGATTCGTGGCACCTTCAAGTCCGTCGCCGTCAAGGCCCCGGGCTTCGGTGACCGCCGCAAGGCCATGCTCGGCGACATCGCCATCCTCACCGGTGGCACCGTCATCTCCGAGGAGGTCGGCCTCAAGCTGGAGAACGCCGGTCTCGACCTGCTCGGCCGTGCCCGCAAGGTCGTCATCACCAAGGACGAGACCACGATCGTCGACGGCTCCGGTGAGAGCGACCAGGTCCAGGGTCGCGTCAACCAGATCCGCGCCGAGATCGAGAACTCGGACAGCGACTACGACCGCGAGAAGCTGCAGGAGCGCCTGGCGAAGCTCGCCGGCGGTGTTGCGGTCATCAAGGCCGGTGCCGCGACCGAGGTCGAGCTCAAGGAGCGCAAGCACCGCATCGAGGACGCCGTTCGCAACGCGAAGGCGGCCGTCGAAGAGGGCATCGTCGCCGGTGGTGGCGTGGCCCTCATCCAGGCCGCCTCTGTCTTCGAGAAGCTTGAGCTCGAGGGCGACGAGGCCACCGGTGCCGCCGCTGTGAAGCTGGCCCTGGAGGCCCCGCTGAAGCAGATCGCGGTCAACGCCGGCCTCGAGGGTGGCGTCATCGTCGAGAAGGTGCGCAACCTGCCCATCGGCCACGGCCTGAACGCCGCGACCGGTGAGTACGTCGACATGATCGCCGAGGGCATCCTCGACCCGGCGAAGGTCACGCGCTCTGCCCTGCAGAACGCCGCGTCCATCGCCGCGCTGTTCCTCACCACCGAGGCCGTCATCGCCGACAAGCCGGAGAAGGCGGGCGCTGCCCCGGCCGGCGGCGGCATGCCGGGCGGTGACATGGACTTCTGATCGACCTCTGGTTGATCTACGTCCCGTACGTACCGAGGGCGGCACTCCTTCTCACGAAGGGGTGCCGCCCTCGGGCGTTTCCGGAGCGATGCGGGCGCTACGGCAGGCGGGCCATGATCCAGGTGCAGAGTTCCTCGGTGACGAGGGTGTGGCCCTCGTTGTGGGTGGAGCAGAGGTACTCGTCCAGGTCGCTGTCCTCGGAGTCCTCCGGGAACGGGTCGTACAGCTTCTCGTGGGTGTCGATGTCGCGCAGGGCGACCGCGCTGACGGCGGGCACGAAGCAGTGCTCGCGGATCTCGGCCTCCGAGCCGAGGCCGATGAACGCGGGGATCTTGTTCAGCTCGTCGGCGAGGATGCCGAAGCCCTCCAGGGTGCCGCCGGGTGCGCCGTCGATCTCGGGCATGCCCGAGGTGCGGATCTGCGGCTTGCGCAGGGTCACCACCCGTAGCTGCGCGACGAGTTGGTCATTGCCCGCGGGCTGCGTGTAGAGGTGGGTGCCGGTGATGGCCAGGCCCTTGCCGCGGAACGCCCGCTCGCCGGGGGCGATGCCGTTGCCCACGCCGCTGCGTACGCCGTTGGCGACGCCGATCTTCTTCGGCCGCATCGGCCAGCCGCCGACCCGCTCCAGCTCGGCGAGGAACTCGATGCGCTGCTTGTCGGTCTCGGGGGTGTCGTCCCATTCGGAGATGTGCTGCCACAGGAGCTGGCGCGCGGCCGGGCTGTTCATCTGGTTCGAGAAGGCGGCGTTGAGGCGCCGGATGTAGTGCGCGAAGGACTGCAGCGCGATCGGGATCCAGGCGCCGCGGTGCGGGCTGTCGAAGGAGAAGTAGAGCGCGGTCTGGTGGTCGATCTTCTCGTGCTCCATCTTGGCCAGCGCGTACCGCGCGACCAGACCGCCCATGCTGAACCCGCCGACGGTCAGCGGGTGGTCGCCGATACGCCGCGCGATCGCTTCCAGGACGGCGGACCTGACGACCTTGGCGTTGTCCAGGATCGAGGCGCTGCGCTCGTCGAAGCCGAGCAGGACGACGTCGTACCCGCGCTGCCGCAGCTCGCTGATGAACGGGTACGGCCCCCGCTCCAGGATCTCCCACGAGAAGTCCAGTTCACTGGGCCCGGTGTTGAAGCCGTCGCCGATGATCACCGGCTTGGCGAGCCCGTGCTTGGAGTTGGCGAGGTAGACCCAGGCCCTGCCTTCCGGCAGCGTCCACTCATCGTCAGGGGTGGGCGCCGCTTCGGGGATCTCCCGGGGGCCGGGCGCCAGCGTGATGTGGGCGGCGGCTCCGAAGGCCTCGGCGATCTGCTGTTCGTCGGCCTCGTTGGTTCCGTTGGGCTCGTTGGGCTCGGTCATGAAGGGTCCCCTCCGGTTGTGCGGTTTCGATGACGGCAGGTGCCATCCTCGATACGCGCGGTAGTCACCGGAAGGCGGCCGCCGGGATTCACCGGGCGAGCGGGGTCCTTTCGGACAGGGGAGCGGTGGCCGCTTTCGCCTGTGCCGTGCGGGGGTGAGCGCCCTCTGGCCGGGGCGAGGGGATGCGCGGTGTTACGGGTGTGCCGAGATGGTGCTCGACTCGGTCAGCTTCTGCTTGGTGGGGGTGGGGAAGTATGTCCCGAAGGTGACCCGGGGAGGGGCGCGTCAGGCATCGCGCCCGTCGCGCGGCGGGTCAGCGTTCGTAGTGGTACCGGCAGGAGGCGATACGGATCTCGTCCTCGACGATCTTGTAGATGAGGCGGTGCTCATCGGTGATGCGGCGGGACCAGTAGCCCTGGAAGCCGTGCTTCAGAGGCTCGGGTTTGCCGATGCCCTCGTTGCCGTTGCGTGCGATGTCCTGGAGGAGCGTATTGATCCGCTTGAGAACCCTGCGGTCCTGCGTCTGCCACCAGACGTAGTCCTGCCAGGGGGACTCGTCCCAGACGAACTTCATTCGGCGAGCTCCCTGACTGTGCCGCCACCGCTCTCCAAGCGGTCGATGGAGGCCAGCAGACGGCGGGCGTTCTCGGGGCTCCGCAGCAGGTAGGCCGTCTCCTTCAGGGACTCGTACTCCTCAAGCGCCACGATGACGACCGGCTCCCGGCCCGCGCGGGTCACTATGACTTCCTCGCGGTCGTCCGTGACGGCGTTGAGCGTCTCGGCGTACTTCGCTCGCGACTCCGTGTAGGTCATGGTGCGCATCGTGGCCTCCTCAGGACTGTACGACTTCCTGTACGTACAGGAAACTGTACGGGCTGGGCCTTGGATGGGCAATATGGAGGCGGGGGCGGGCCGGGATTCAACGCACCGGGAAGCCGAAGGTGTAGCCCTGGTTCTTGAGTCGGGGGAGGAGCGTGCGCAGGGACTCGACGGTCTGGGTGCGGTCGCCGCCCGCGTCGTGGAAGAGGAGCGTCGGGCCGTTGGGAAGCTCCCGCTCGACTGTGGCGACGATCGCGTCCGTGCCCGGGCGCTCGAAGTCCTTGGTGTCCACGTTCCAGCCCAGCGGGCGCATGCCCCGGTCTGCGGCGAGCTTGCGGCTGTAGGGGGTGAAGGCACCGCCGGGCGCGCGGTAGTACATCGGGCGTACGCCGCCGGACGCCTTGGTGATCATGCGTTCGGCGTCGAGGATCTGCTGGGACTGGTAGGACTCGGAGTCCTTGTCCATGCCGGTGTTGTGCGACACGGAGTGGTCGCACAGCCGGTGCCCGGCCGCGACCACCTTCTTCACCATGTCCGGGTGGGCCTCGGCCTGCGTCCCCACCATGCAGAACGTGGCCTTCACGTCGTACTCCCGCAGCACGGCGAGCACTTGAGGCGTCCACTTGGGGTCGGGGCCGTCGTCGATGGTGAGGTTGATGCCGCGCTCCCCGTCCTCCGAGGCGTGCGCGATGGTCGCCGCGACCGGCTTGACGGCACTGGGCTTCTTCGCCGCCGGTGAGGAGCCCTCCGAAGTACCGGCCTGGGCGCTCCACACCCCCGCACCGGTGGCGAGCATCGTCACCCCGAGCGCCGCCCCGATCAACTTCCCGTACCAGCCACGCCCGCCGCTGTGCCGCGCCATGTCCGCCCCTTTGCGTACAGTCCCTCGCCGATCCCTGGTCCCTTGCGACCACCTGGCAGGACGAGGCGTGGCGGCCGGAGGATGCACCGGGGGCGCGTCCGTTACCGATCAAGGACAATTCCGGGGGTGTCCGCGGACAACTCCCCGCGGGCGGGGTGTCCGTCCGTGAGCGGGGCGGTGTGCGGGGTTAGCGTCGGCGGCATGGACGGTGATCACCGACGTTGGCGCCAGTGTCTGCTCAGCGGGGCGGTGTTCGCCGTGTGCATGGCCGGCACCACACTGCCGACACCCCTCTACGGCCTCTACCAGGACAAGTTCGGGTTCTCCGAGCTGACGGTCACCGTCGTGTACGCCGTGTACGCCTTCGGGGTCATCGGCGTGCTGCTCCTGACGGGCAACGTCTCGGACGCCGTGGGCAGACGCCCGGTGCTGCTGTGGGGCCTGGGGTTCGCGGCGGCGAGCGCCGTCTGCTTCCTGTCCGCCGTCGGGATGGGCTGGTTGTACGCGGGGCGGCTGTTGTCGGGACTGTCCGCCGGACTGTTCACCGGGGCCGCCACGGCGTACGTGATGGACTCGGCGCCGTATGTCGGCGCCTCCCGGGCCACGTTCGTGGCGACAGCGGCCAACATGGGCGGCCTCGGCTGCGGTCCACTGCTCGCCGGTGTGCTCGCGCAGTACGCCGCCTGGCCGCTGTACCTGCCGTTCGCCGTGCACCTCGCACTGGTCGCAGCCTCGGCCGCCGTCCTGCTGCGGCTTCCGGAGACCGTACGGGAGCCGCGGCCGCTGAGTACGGTACGACCGCAGCGACCCGGGCTGCCCCCGCAGGTGCGGGCGGTGTTCGTGCCCGCGGGGATCGCCTCGTTCGTGGGGTTCGCATTGTTCGGGGTGTTCACGTCGGTCAGCCCGGCGTTCCTCGCGGAGTCCCTGAACGTGGACAACCACGCGGTGAGCGGTCTTGTCGTCGCGCTGGCCTTCTTCGCCTCGACCGCCGGGCAGTTGGCGACCGGCCGGGTCGGGGTGGGGCGATCACTGCCACTGGGGTGCGCCGGACTCCTCGTCGGCCTGGCGCTGCTCGCGGGCGCGCTGCGGTGGGACCTGCTGCCGCTGGTGGTGCTCAGCGCACTGGTCGGCGGGTGCGGGCAGGGTCTCGCGTTTCGCGGGGCGCTGTCCGCGGTGGCGGAGGCGTCTCCCGCGGACCGGCGCGCGGCGGTGATCTCGACGCTGTTCGTGGTGGCGTACACGGGCATCTCGCTGCCGGTCATCGGCGTGGGCGTACTGACGGGTCCGATCGGCCTGGAGGGCGCGGGCCTTGTGTTCATCGCGTGCATGGCGGTCCTGGTCTCGACCGCGGGCGTCTACCTGCTCCGGCGGCCGGTGCGGGCGAGGGCGTAGGCGTAGGCGCGTACGGACGGCGAAGGCGGCACCCCGTCGCGCAGGGTGCCGCCTTCGGGTGCCGCAGGGTCAGACCGCCGCCGGCGCCTTGGCCGGGTCCGCGGTCGTGGCGGGGGAACCCGCGACGACCTGCTCGTGGGCGGTCGTGTCGACGTTCAGTTCCGACATCATCTGCTTGCTGAAGCCGAAGAAGTACGTCGCGAAGAAGCCGACCACGTAGCCGACGAGCAGTCCGCCGCCGTAGATCGCGATCGTCAGGCCCAGGCCCTTGTTGCCGTCGAGGAGGGGGAACAGGGCCCAGCCCGACGGGCCGATCGCCGTGGAGCCGACCTTCTCGCCGATCATCGAGAAGAAGCCGATGAACGCGCCGCCCGCCGCGCCGCCCACGCACGCCGTGATGAAGGGGCGGCCAAGGGGGAGCGAGACGCCGTAGATCAGGGGCTCGCCCACGCCCAGGAAGCCTGCGGGGAGCGCGGACTTGATCGTCGTACGGATCGACGTGTTGTTCTTCAGGCGCTTGAACACCGCGATCGCACAGCCCACCTGGCCCGCGCCCGCCATCGCCAGGATGGGGAGCAGGACCGTGAAGCCCTGCTGTTCGATCAGCGTGGTGTGGATGGGGATCAGGGCCTGGTGCAGGCCCAGCATCACGAGGGGGAGGAACAGGCCGCCGAGGACCAGGCCCGCGAACGCGCCCGTGTTGTCCAGGAGCCAGTTCGCCGCCGTGCCGATGCCCGTCGAGACCTCGCCCGCAAGGAACATCAGGCCGAAGATCGTGACCAGGCCGGAGAGCAGGACCGTGATGGTGGGGGTGACGAGGACGTCCAGGGCCTCCGGGACCCAGCGCCTGCACCACTTCTCGATGTACGTCGCCAGGACCGCCGCGCCGAGCGCGCCAAGGACACCGCCCTGGCCCGGGGATAGCTTCTGGCCGAACGCCTCGATGTTCGCGACACCCGGGAACACGATGATCGCCGCGACCGCGCCGCCCAGGATCGGCGTACCGCCGAACTCCTTCGCCGTGTTGAAGCCCACGAACACCGCGATCAGCGCCATGAAGCCGGAGGCGATGGCGGCGAGCGCCGGGGTGATGCCCGGCAGCCACTCCAGGTTGATCAGGAGGCCGTTGATGCCCGCGATGATGCCGCAGCCGATCAGGGCCGGGATCAGCGGCACGAAGATGTTCGCGATGCGGCGCAGGAAGAGTTTGAAGGGGGTCGCGTTCTTCGCCTTCCTGGCCGCCTTGATCTCGGCACCCTGCGCCGCCAGCTCATCGGCGGTCAGGACGTGTTCGGGGGCCGCCGTCGGCGCCGCCGACCTGCCCTCCTCCACCAGTGCCTCGAACTCCGGCGTGACACGGGCGACCGTGCCGGGACCGAGCACGATCTGGTACGTGTCGTCCTCGACCACGCCCATCACGGCGGGCAGCGCCTTCAGGGCCTCGTCGTCGACCAGCGAGCGGTCGGCGAGGCTCAGGCGCAGGCGCGTCATGCAGTGGGCGATGGACGTGACGTTCTGGGCGCCGCCGACGAGGGGGAGGATCGCGGCGGCTGTGGCGCGGTTCTTGTCAGTTGCCATGGTGCGGGGTGCCTTGCTGTGTGCAGGGTGGCGCTGTTCTTCAGCGGCTGGGGTCAGGTGGTGCGAGGTGCGCGCGCGGAGTCGAGGGCGGCCCTGAGGTGGCCGTCCGATGAGGAGAGCAGTTCGGCGGCCGTGGGGCCGTCGACTCCGCCGAGGATGGTGAGGATGGCGTTCTTCACCTCCCCGTCGGTGGCGGCGAGTGCGGCCTCGATCTCCTCGTCGGACGCGCCGGTGGCGAGGGAGACGATCCGTCGCGAGCGGGCGCGCAGCTTCTCGTTCGAGGCGCGTACGTCCACCATCAGGTTTCCGTAGGTCTTGCCGAGGCGGATCATCGTGATCGTCGAGAGCATGTTGAGCACGAGCTTCTGGGCCGTGCCCGCCTTCAGACGGGTGGAGCCGGTGAGCAGCTCCGGGCCGACCACGACCTCGATGCCGTGGTCGGCGGCTGCCGCGAGCCCGCTGTCCGCGTTGCAGGAGAGACCGATGGTGAGCGCGCCCTTCCGCTTGGCGTGCTCCACCGCGCCGATCGCGTACGGGGTGCGGCCGGACGCGGAGACGCCGACGACCACGTCGTTCGCGGTCAGGCCGAGCCCGTCCAGGTCCTCGGCCGCGAACTCCTTGCTGTCCTCCGCGCCCTCGACCGCCGTGACCATGGCGCTCGGGCCGCCCGCGATGAGCCCCACGACCTCGGCCGGGTCGGTGTTGAACGTGGGCGGGCACTCGGAGGCGTCGAGCACTCCGAGGCGTCCCGCCGTTCCCGCGCCCGCGTAGATGAGCCGCCCGCCGCGGGCCATGCGCTCGGCGGTGCCGTCGATGGCGGCCGCGATCGCCGGGAGCTGCTCTGCGACGGCCGCCGACACGGTGGCGTCCTCGCCGTTCATGATCTTCGCGATCTCCAGCGTGGGCTGCCGGTCGATCTCGGAGAGCTCGGGCCGGAACGCCTCGGTGGTGAGGGTGTCCAGCTGGGCGCGGAGTTCGCCGTATGTCTCGCCGTCACCAGGGGCGGGGGAGGGGGTGGCGTCGGTCGTGGAGGTCATGAGGTGCGGCTCTTTCGTGTGCGGCGGGGGTGGCGGGTGCGGGCGTGCGGGGTGGGGCTCAGCGGCTGCCGCCGCGCGGGCTGTGCCGGTGCGCGAGTGCTTCGTACGAGGCGGCCAGGGCGGGGGCCGCGGTCTCGTACGTCCGCTGGGCGACGCCCACGAACAGGCAGTCCACGACGAGCAGCTGGCTCGTGCGGGACGACATCGCGGCGGGCCTGAGCTCGCTCTCGCGCGCGGTGGAGGTGGTCAGTATGTGATCCGCGTACTGCGATACGGGGCTGCCGGGCCGTCCGGTGATCGCGATGGTCGTCGCGCCGCGCTCGAAGGCGACCCGCAGCGGCTCGATGACGTCACCCGTCGACCCGGAGTGCGTGATCGCGATGGCCACGTCCTTGGACTGCAGGGTGACGGCGTTCGTGACGGCCAGGTGCGGGTCGGAGTGCGCGAAGGCGATGTGGCCGATGCGCAGCAGCTTCTGCGCGAGGTCCTGGGCGACGAGCCCGGACGCGGCGACGCCGTAGATCTCGACGCGGGGTGCGACGGCGAGCGCGGCGACGGCGGCGCCGAGCTGGACGGTGTCGAGGCCGCCCGCGGTGTCGGCGAGGGTCTGCTGCTCGTCGTACGCGAGCTTCGCCACGACGTCCGCGATCGGGTCGTCGACGGCGATGTCGGCGGTGACGGCGGGCGCGCGGCCCGACTGCTGCTGGGCGGCGAGTCCGGCGAGGGCGAGCCGCAGGTCGCGGTAGCCGGGGTAGCCGAGGAGGCGGGCCGTGCGGACCACCGTGGCCTCGCTGGTGCCGGTGAGTTCGGCGAGGCCGGTGACCGTGAGGGCGGCGCATCCCGCGGGGTCGCCGGCGACGGCTTCGGCGACCAGCTGCATGGAGCGGGTCATGGACGGCGCGAGGGTCCGCACCTTGGCCGCGAGGGCGGCGGGGGCGGGGGGCGCCGCGCCCGCGAAAATTTCCTTCACGTTATTGGTCACGCTTGAAAGATATTTTCGGAGGCGGGGCGGGTCAAGAGTCCCTTGGTCCCGAATTGGTCGCGGAGAGGCCGCGGAGAGGTCGCGGAGGGAGCGGACCTGCGGGTTGCGCGTGAGGGGGACAATGGCTGCATGGATGCGATCGACCCTCTGGAGCAGGCGCTGCACGCCGCTCGTGCACTTGTCCTGGCCGACCTCGTGGCGCGCGAGGTCGCCCAGGCCGAGGTCGTTTCGCTGGTCGAGGAGTCGGTGGCGCACCGCCGCTGGTGGGTCGAGCAGTGGCCCGAGGGCGTCGAGTACGTCGCGGGTCTCGTCGCCCAGGACGTCCAGGACGCGCTCCTGGAGCGCTACGGCCGCTGGCCGCTGTGCCCGGTCTGCGGCACGGGCGACCCGCACGCCCTGGACGTGGAACCGGAGCTGGGCCCCGATCCGCACTGGGTGTGCGGCAAGGCGGGCGTCGTCGTGGCCCCGGTGGGCGGGCTGACGTGACGGGCTCGCACGGGCAGCGGCGGGGTGGCCGGGCATGACGGTCTACATCGACCCGCCGACCTGGCCGGGCCACGGCCGCATGTGGTCGCACCTGGTCAGCGACGTCTCGTACGAGGAACTGCACGCGTTCGCGGCGGGCATCGGCGCCCCCGCGCGCGCCTTCGAGCGCGACCACTACGACCTGCCCTCGCACCGCTACGAGGACGCGGTGCGCGCCGGGGCGGTCGAGATCGGCTCCAAGGAGCTGGTGCGCAGGCTTACGGATGCGGGGCTTCGGAGGCCGAAGGGCAGGCCTGCGTAATGCGGGCCTGCGTAATGCGGGGCTGCGTGATGCGGGCCTGCGTAATGCGGGCCTGCCCGCCTAGGGTGTCCGCATGATCACGGTTCATCTGAAGTACGAGATCGATCCTGACCTCATCGACGACTTCGAGGAGTACGGCCGCCGCTGGGTCGTCCTGGTCAACCGCTTCGGCGGCGACCACCACGGCTACTTCCTGCCCAGCGAGGGCGACAGCGACATCGCGTACGCCCTCTTCTCCTTCCCGAGCCTCGCCGCGTACGAGCAGTACCGCACCGACAGCGTGACCGACCCCGAGTGCCAGGAGGCCTGGGAGCTGGCGCGCCGGACGCGGTGCATCCGGCGGTACGAGCGGCGGTTTCTACGGCCCTTGGAGTGAGGGCGCCTGGCGGGCGGCTTCGGCTTGGACTTGGACTTGGACTTTGGCTTGGGCATGGGCTTCGACTTCGGCTTCGGCTGAAGAGGCGGTGACCACGCGGCTCGGTGTCCTGCGGTGCAGCCGCAGCGACGCCGCGACCGCGCCGATCGCCACCGCCGTCATCGCCGCGCCCGCCCACGCCGTCGACGCGTAGCCCAGGTCGAGGTCGATGACCGTGCCGCCGAGCCAGGGGCCGCCCGTGTTGCCCAGGTTGAACGCGGCCGTGGTGGTCGCGCCCGCGAGGGTGGGGGCGGCGCCCGCGACGTTGAACATGCGGGCGTTGAGGGCCGGTGCGGTGTAGAAGGCGGAGACGCCGAGGAGGAAGGACAGGGCGATCGCCACGGGCGCCGTACCGGCGAAGAGGGCGAGGGCCACGAGGAAGAGCGTCGATGCCGCGATGCCGCTCAGCATGACGCCGAAGAGGTGGGCGTCCGCGATGCGGCCGCCGATCGCCGTGCCGATGAGCGCGCCCGCCCCGAAGAGGCCGAGGACGGTCGGGACCCAGCCCTTGTCGAGGCCTGCGACGTCCGTCAGGAGCGGCGAGAGGTACGAGAACGCGCTGAAGACGCCGCCTGCCGCGAGCGCGGTGATCGTGATGGAGAGCCAGACCTGCCGGTCGCGGTAGATGGCCAACTCCCGCTTCAGGCGCGGCTTCTCGGCCGGTAGCGGGATGCGCGGGATGAGCGTGAGTACGCCGACGAGGGCGATCGCGGAGGCGGCCCCCACCGCCCAGAAGGCCGACCGCCAGCCGAAGTTGTCGCCGAGGAACGCGCCTGCGGGGACGCCGAGTACGTTCGCGATGGAGAGGCCGCCGATCATCACGGCCATGGCGCGGGCGCGCTGGTTGACCGGCACCATCGCGATGGCGACGGCCGCGCCGACCGCCCAGAACCCGGCGCAGGCGAACGCGCTGACGACGCGGGACGCGAAGAGGATCTCGTACGTGGGCGCGAGGGCGCCGGCGACCTGGCCCAGGCCGAAGACCGTGATGAGGGTGATGAGGGTCGTGCGGCGGGGGAGGCGGAGGGTGGCTACGGCGAGGAGCGGGGCGCCTACGACCATGCCGATGGCGAAGGCGGAGATGAGGAGGCCTGCGCGGGGGATGGAGACGTCCATGTCGTCCGCGATGGGGGGCAGGAGCCCCGAGAGCATGAACTCGCTCGTGCCGAGCGCGAAGACGGCCAGGCCGAGGATGTAGACGGCTATGGGCATGCGGGTCCCTGGCCTGGGGGCCTTGGGGTCAGCTGTCGGCATAACCGTGGTCAACGCTGGGGTGGCGCTTGGCATTCCTGGTGGTGCGGGGTCGCTCCGCGGGGTGGGTGCGGTGCCGCGCCGGTATGTCCGTCCTCGCTATCGTCCGGTGGCCGCGGGGCTGCTTCGGCACCGGAGTCCTGCGAACTGTGCTCCGGGCGGACATACCGCCACGTCCCCTCGGGTGCGTTGCCGTCTGCGGCGAGGGTCTGTCTGTGGGTGCGGTGCCGCGCCGGTATGTCCGTCCTCGCTATCGTCCGGTGACCGCCGGGCTGCTTCGGCTCCGGAGCGCCGGGAGCCGTGCTCCGGGCGGACATACCGGCACGTCCCCTCGCGTGCGTCGCCGACTGCGGATGAGTCGTGGGTCCGCTTTCTATGGCTGGCGGAACATCGCAACCTGCCGACGTACACGGCCCACCCACCCACTTAGGCACGGCCCACCCACCCACCCACCTATGCACGGCCCACCCACCCAGGCTTGAACGTCCTCCCCTCCCACCCCACGATGCAGATGCCCCACCCCCCCCACTCCCTTACGCGCCCCCTGGCACCGCGGGGCAATCGGGCGGGTGGGCGGGAAAGCTTGTTCGTTCAGGGGAGGATGCGGGGTGATCGGGCGGGTGGGTGGGAAAGGTCTGTTCGGGCAGTGGTGGTTCAGGTTTAGGCGTGGCGCTGGTAGGCGTGGAGGTTTTCGCGGTCCGAGGTTCGGGTGTAGCCCGCTCGGGTCACCACTGCCTGGGAGGCCACGTTCTCGGGTTCGATGACGGCCAGCAGCGTCGTGAGCTCGGGGTGGGCCAGCGCACGGTCGGAGAGGGAACGGAGCGCCTCCGAGGCGTAGCCCCGGCCCCGCGCCGCGGGCACCAGGTCGTAGCCGACCTCCGCCACGCCCTCCTCGTCCGGCGGCCCGTGGAAGCCCATTCCGCCGACGGCGACCTCGTCCTCCGTGCGGACCAGGGCGAACATCCCCCACTCGGGCCGGTGCACCCCGGACGCGTACGCCTTCGTCACCATCTCCGCCGCCGTCCGCGTCCCGTCGAAGGGCCCGCCGTCGATCCACGTCAGGCCCCCCGTGCCGCCCGCGGCGAGATCGGCCGCCGCCGCGGGGGACACCTCCCGCAGGACGATCCGCCCTGCGGGAATCTCCAGGGCGTTGTGCCAGCGCCACCGGTCACGCTTCGGCCGCCCCGGCAGGGTGCCGCGGCCCGTGGCCCAGAGCAGCGTCGCCCACTGGTCGGCGGGCGTACGCGCGGGCGGGACCTGCGGGAAGATCCGGGCGAGCACCGCCTCGCACAGCTCGGCGGGCGGCGTAGCGTCCGCCCCGAGCGCCTGCGCGATGTCGTACGTGTGGAGCAGCACCTCCGCGACGCCCATCGCCGCGAAGCCCACCGCGTCCGCGCTGCGGTACGGGTAGGGGTGGAAGGCCCTGACCCCCGGCGGCGTGGTCCGCACCACCGCCGAGAGCAGGCCGCCGGTCGACTCGATGACACGGATCGCGTCGTCGGGGCCCGATCCCTCGTCGAAGGTGATCTCGAAGGGGACCCACGCGTCGGGGGCGCGGCCCGTCAGCTGGCCCGCGTACGAGACGAAGTCGCACGCGATGTGCTCGGCCGTCTCCAGGCAGCTCCAGTCGAGGCCGCCCGCCTTGACGCTCCAGTCGAGCCCCACCACCGTGCGCAGCACCTTCGCCGCGTGCGCGACGGCCTGGTCCACCTGGTCCCCACCCATGGAAAGCATGGGCCGAGCGTACGGGAGCCTCAGGAGCTCAGCAGGTCCATTTCCGTCGCCAGGTTCGCGCGCGCCGGGCCCTCCCACTGGGCCACGCCGTACGGAGTGCGGAACAGCCTTGGCAGCGCCAGGAGTTGGCGGAGCACCGCCGCCCGGCCCGCGCGGAAGTCCTCGTCGGGCACGAAGGCGTACTCCTCGCGGACGGCGGCGGCGTACGCGGCGTACGCGTCCGGGGCGGCGGCAAGGATCGCCAGGTCGGCGTCGCACAGCGTCTCGCCGTTGAGGTCGCCGTCGGCGGGGTCGTGGGTGACGGTGAGGCGGACAAGGCGGGCCACCTCGGCGGTCCGACCGGGGCTCAACCCGGCCTCGGGCAGGGCGCGTTCGGCGAGGCGGGCGCTGCGCTCCTCGTTCTCGGAGCGGTCGGGCGCGTACACCGCGTCGTGGAACCACGCCGCGAGCCGGACGAGTTCGGGGTCGTCCGCGTGTTCTTCCAGTACGTCGATGTGGTCGAGGACCGCCGCCAGGTGGGCGGTGGTGTGGTAGCGCCGCTGCGGCTCGGCCCAGCGGGTGAGCAGGTCGTCGGCGTAGCGGTCCGGGTCGATGGCGCACTCGTCCGTGTCCAGTGCCCTCAGCACCGTGGTGCGCCAGCGGCTGCGCAGCTCGTGGTTCTCGTCGTCGGCCATGGGGTGACCTTAACGGGTTGGTACCCCATGGGGGTATGGAGTGGTGGCGTTGACCGTTGCCATGTGCGGCCGACGACGGTTGGCTTGTCGTCCATGAGCGATGCGACGAGGACGACCGACGAGACGTACGACCCCGAGCGCCCCGGGCGGCTGCTCCAAAGTGAACGCGACGCGCTGATCCCGCTGTTGCGGGAGGCACCCGACGACGCGTACGCCGTCCGGACCTGTTGTCCGGGCTGGACCGTGCGCCATGTGCTCGCGCACTGCGGCTCGGCGCTGATGCGCGTGGTGGAGAGCCGCTTCGAGAAGGGCGTGTACTCGCCGGAGAGCAACGACCGTGACATCGCCGAGCGCGCCGACTGGTCCAACTCCCGTGTGGTGGACGAGCTGGAGCGCGGCATGACGGAGGCGGGCCCGTTCATCGCCAAGGCCAAGGGGCGCCTCGACGGGGTCGCGCTCGGCGAGTGGGTCCACGCGGGCGATGTCCGCGAGGCGTGGGGCAGGCCCGGGGCCTATGGCGGTCCCGGGCTCCCCGACGCGCTGCTGCTGCTCGCGGCGCGCAGCAAGGTGGTGAACTCGGTGCCGCTGCACGCGGACATCGACGGGCGGGACGAGCCGTTGCTCCTCGGCACGGGCGACGGCACAAGCCCTCCGGCCCGCTACATCGGCGACGCGCCGACCCTGATCCGCCTCTATGTCGGGCGCCCGTTGACGGGCACGCGGTACGAGCTGGCGGGAGTGAAGGAGAGCGAGCTCTCGTCGATCCTCGACTGAGGCGGGCGTACGGCCGACAGGGGCTCCGGAGGCCGAGCCACGCGCT
>NZ_BAAAUG010000038.1:50795-95608 GCF_039533825.1 Streptomyces rectiviolaceus | reverse complement strand
CCGCCGCGGCGCGGCCCGTCGTCACCGGCGGATCGACCAGCCGCGTTCGCTGAGGGCGGCGCTCAGGGCGGTGGCCGCCGTGGGCCCCACCATGAGCTGCACGAGGCCCGCCTGCTGCCCGGTCGCGTGGTCGATCCGTACGTCCTCGATGTTGACCCCCGCACGTCCGGCGTCCGCGAAGATCCGTGCCAGTTCTCCCGGCTGGTCGCTGATGAGGACCGCCACCGTCTCGTACGCGGCGGGGGCCTCGCCGTGTTTGCCGGGCACCCGCACCCGGCCCGTGTTGCCCCGGCGCAGGACGTCCGCGATGCCCGCCGCGCCGCCGCGCCGCTTGGCCTCGTCGGCGGACTGGAGGGCCCGCAGCGAGGCGACGGTCTCGTCGAGGTCGGTGGCCACGCCCTCGAGCACGTCGGCGACGGGGCCCGGGTTCGCCGACAGGATCTCGGTCCACATCCTGGGGTCGGACGCCGCGATCCGGGTGACGTCGCGGATGCCCTGGCCACAGAGCCGTACGACCGTCTCGTCGGCGTCCTCAAGGCGTGCGGCGACCATGGATGAGATCAGTTGGGGGGTGTGCGAGACGAGGGCGACGGCCAGGTCGTGGGCGGCGGCGTCCATGACCACGGGCACGGCGCGGCAGAGCGCGACCAGTTCGAGGGCGAGATTCAGTACACCGGTGTCGGTGTCCGGCGCCGGGGTGAGCACCCAGGGGCGGCCCTCGAAGAGATCGGCGGTCGCCGCGAGCGGGCCCGAACTCTCCTTGCCCGCCATCGGGTGCGTACCGATGTACGAGCTGAGGTCGATGCCCAGGTCCTCAAGATCGCGCCGGGGGCCGGCCTTGACGCTCGCGACGTCGAGATAGCCGCGCGCGATCCCCGCGCGCATGGCGTCGGCGAGCACGGGGGCGGTGTGCGCGGGCGGTACGGCGACGATCGCGAGGTCGACGCGGCCGGGCGGCGGCTCGTCACTGCCCGCGCCAAGGGCCGCCGCCGTCCGCGCCCTGTCCGGGTCGTGGTCGGCCAGATGGACGGTGATGCCGCGTCCGGCGAGGGTCAGGGCCGCTGATGTGCCGATCAGGCCTGCTCCTATGACAAGGGCCGTCCTCACCGGGCGACTTCCTCGCGGACGACGTGGGGTATGGCGTCATGCCCGTCGTACTGCTGCTCAGTGTTCACGTGCTCCGTCCAGGTGTGGAGGGCCCTGCCTGCGGGGCCGTCGGTGTACGGGTGGTGGTTCCCGGTCGAGGTCCGCCGGGCCCGCGTCAGTCGTCCCAGTGGTCGAGGACCTGGCGGCGGATCCGCTCCGGGTAGGCCTGGGCGAAGGAGCTGTGCAGGAGGCGGCCTTCGTCCTGGGCGGGCAGGAGCCCGTCGTGGAAGACGATGGGGCCGGACTGGGCGGCGCGCTCCTCGTGGGTGTAGCAGTTCAGCAGGGGGTGGACGAAGCCGTACGACGCCTCCGCGCGGTCCAGGGGGTGGATCCGGGTGGCAAGCGCCCACAACAGGTCGGTGTCGTCGGCCGGGTCGATGTCGTCGTCCAGGACGAAGGTGGCCGCCGTGGCACGGCCCGAGTGGGATGCGGCGAGCACTTCGCCGATCCGGTGGGTGAGTTCGGCCGATTCGACTCCGGGCAGCCGCTCCCGCCAGTCCTGCGGGACGGTGACCACCATCCAGTGCGACGCGGCGCGCAGCGGTGACCAGGCGGTGGTGACCGGCAGACCGGCATCGCGCAGCTCCGCGAGGACCTCGGCCGCCTGGCCGACGCCGGTGACGGTGTGGAACTCGTCCACCGGCCTGCCCTCGGCCACCAGCGGCCAGATGGGGTCGTCCCGGTGGGTGATGGCCTCGACCGTGTACACCGGCTGCATCGAGGTCTCGGTGGAGGCGTAGCCGGCGAACTCGCCGAAGGGGCCTTCCCGCGCGTCGCGGCCGACGGACAGGTGCCCCTCTATGACGATCTCCGCGCCGGCGGGCACCTCAAGGTCCACCGTCTCGCAGCGCACGACGTCGACCGGCTCGCCGTACAGCGCCCCGACGTAACCGGCCTCGTCGACTCCCGGCGGCAGCGGAATGCCCCCGACGAACGGGACCGCCGGGTCCCCGCCCTGGACCAGCGCGTACGGCATCGGCTTGCCGATCTTGACCCATTCCTGCCAGATCATGCCGATGTGCTGTGCCGGTATCACCAGGCCGGTCATGTGCTTGCCGTCGATCAGCATGATCCGGGCGATGGACCAGTTGGTCCACCGGCCGTCGGGGGTTCTGGCGACGATGATCCCCCAGGTGTTGGCATAGCGTCCGCCGTCGAACTCGTGGACCTGGGGCACCGGGAAACGGTCGAGGGTGGCGTCGTCGCCGAGGAGCACGTTCTGCTTGCAGGGGGCTTCGTCGCGGGTGACGAGCCGGGGTGGCACGGGCGCCGCGTGGCGGGTGCGGGCCAGGTGCTCGACCAGCTCGGCCGCGGTGGCCCCCGCGGGCAGCCCGACGGACATGGCGACGCGGGCCAGCGGCTTGCCGGCGGCGGCGCTGAGCGCCGCGGGCGCGCCGAACAGCCGGAAACCGGGTGCGACGCCCGCCACGCTCTCGAACAGCGGGGCCGGTGACTGGAGTTCGCAGGAGAGGCGGCTCACCGCGGCGGCCTCCAGGTCGGCGCTCACCGTCCGCTTGACGCGCTTGAGGTCGCCCAAGGCCTCCAGCGCGTCGATGTAGCCGCGGAGGTCGTTGAACCGGGTCGCGGGGGTGGGTGTGGCGCTGGGCTCGGTGGTGGGTGCGGGGCCGGTCATGAACGGGTGCTCCTCTGCTTCGTGCCGTTGTGGCGTACCGGTGGGGCGTCGGTCGCGGGGCCGGGCGGGCCGGGCGGGCCGGCGGTCGCGGGCCGCGGAAAGCCGTCCCAGCGCCGGGCTCCCGCGACCTCGATCCCCAACTGGTCGAGGACCCGGGCGACGATGTGGTCGACGATGTCGTCGACCGAGCCGGGCCGGTTGTAGAAGGCGGGCATCGGCGGCACGATCGAGGCGCCCATGCGCGCGAGGGCCAGCATGTTCTCCAGATGGATCTCGCTGAGCGGGGTTTCCCGTGGCACCAGGACCAATCGGCGCCGCTCCTTGAGCGTGACGTCGGCGGCGCGGGCAAGGAGCCCGTCCGCGTACCCGGTCCGGATGCCGGCCAGCGTCTTCATGCTGCACGGGACGATGACCATGCCGTCGACGGGGAAGGAGCCGGAGGAGATCGCCGCTCCCTGGTCGTCGGGCGAGTAGCTGACATCCGCGAGGGCGGCCACCTCGCGCGCGCTCAGCCCGGTCTCGAGCTCCACCGTGGCGCGCGCCCAGCGGCTGAGCACCAAGTGCGTCTCCACCTGCGGGTTGCCGCGCAGCTCGGTGAGCAGTCGAACGCCAAGTACCGCGCCTGTGGCGCCGGTCATTCCCACGATCAGCCGCATCGAGCCCCACCCCTAACCTTCCGTGTACGGAATATCTGAGTACTGAATATACTGACCGTCATGACGAACACAAGCCCCCGTCCACGGCCACAACTGGAAGAGGCGCTGCCACATCAGCTGCGCCGAGCCGGGCAGGCATGGACGGCGCTGTGGCAGCAGCGGCTGCCCGACCTGACCAGTCCTCAGTTCGCCGTGCTGCTCGCCCTGGACGACCACGGCAGCCTGGACCAGTCCGCGCTGGGAGCCCTGGCCGCGGTCGACCGTTCCACGCTCACGGTGCTGCTCGACCGCCTGGAGGCGCGTGGCCTGGTGACCAAGGAGATGGACCCGGCGAATCGCAGGCGCCGCATCGTGGCCCTCACCGACACCGGCCGCCGGGATCTGACCGCGGCGGTCGACGAGGCCGGTCAGCTGCACGCGCGGGTGGAGGACCTGCTGGGCGAGCGCCGGCTGCGGCAACTGGTCGAGATGCTCCGTGTCTTGGGCGACATGACGGTGCAGCGGCCGGAATCCGAGGGTCCGGGCCGCTGACCCCCGTCTCCCCTCAACTAAGGCTCACCTCCCCTCAATAGAGGGATGGGCCCCCGGGACCGCCGCTGGAAGTGTCATCAGCGACCCGAGTGGGTTCGTCTTGGAGGGCTGACACATGTACAGATCCGCAACGGTGCGGGAGCTCGCCGGACGTCTGTCCGGCCCGGCACTGGGGCCCGCGGACGACGGATACGCGGCCGAGGTCGCGGGGTTCAACCAGGTCGTGCAGCACCGGCCCGCGATAGTCGTCGGCGTCCGGGACGCGGCGGAGGTGCGCAAGGCCGTCACCTTCGCCGCAGAGACCGGAATGCCGACCGCGGTCCAGGCGACCGGCCACGGCCCCTCGCGCGCCGCCGATGGCGCCGGACTGCTCATCAACACCCGCCGGATGACCGGCGTGACGATCGACCCCGTCGCCAGGACCGCACGGGCGGAAGCCGGCGTGCAGTGGCAGCAGGTCGTCGAGGCGGCCGCCGGTCACGGGCTCGCCCCGCTCAACGGCTCATCGCCGCTGGTGGGGGTGGTCGGCTACACCCTGGGCGGCGGTCTCGCGCTGCTGTCCCGTGCGTACGGTTTCGCCGCCGACCACGTCACCGCGGTGGAAGTCGTCACGCCCGACGGATGCTCGCGCACCGCCACCGCGCAGCAGAACCCGGACCTCTTCTGGGCGCTGCGCGGCGGCAAGGGCAACTTCGGAGTGGTCACCGCCATCGAGTTCGGGCTCGTTCCGGTGACCCGGTTCTACGGCGGCGGGCTGTTCTTCCCCGGTGAGTCGGCCGCCGATGTCCTGCACGCCTGGCGGTCGTGGACCGAGTCGGTTCCGGAGCGGACGGCCTCCTCGCTCGCGCTGCTGCGGATGCCGGACATGGAGCCGATCCCCGCGTTCCTGCGGGGCAAGCTGGTGGTGCACGTCCGCATCGCTCACCTGGGACCGGGCGACGAAGGGGAACGGCTGGCAGGCCCGCTGCGGAAGATCGCGCCGACGCTCGTGGACACGCTCGCGGAGATGCCGTACACGCGTTTCGCGGACATCCACAACGACCCGACCTTCCCCATCCCTTACGACGAACGCTCCACCATGCTGCGCGAGTTGGGCCAGGGCGCCGCCGATGACCTGCTTTCCCTCGCGGGCCCAGGAAGCGACTGCACGGACATCATGGTCGAGCTGCGGCACATGGGCGGTGCGCTCAGCCGACCGCCTTCGGTGGCGAGCGCGGTCGACCACCGTGAGGCCGCGTTCTGCCTGTCCACGCTCGGGCTGCCCGGCGGACGCCCGGACCACGTCGTGGACGGAATGGCGCCCTGGGGGACGGGCCGCAGCTATCTCAACTTCCTCGCCGGTCCTGAGACGGCCCGGTCGGCCGAGCGGGGCTACACCCCCGCCACCTACGCGCGTCTCGGCGAGATCAAGGCCCGGTACGACCCCGAGAACCTCTTCCGGTTCAACCACAACATTCCGCCGCGCGTGAAGAGCTCCTGACCCCCCGAAGAAGCCGATCCGGCACACAACAGAATCTGGAAGGGAAACGTCTCGATGACGACCAACAGCGCGGTGCTCGCCCCGCCGCAGAACGCATCCGGTGCGGGTTTGACCGGGCTCAGGCTAGGGGCGCTCTTCGGCCCCGTGATCTTCGGAGTGACGGCAGCGGGCGTGGCGTTGCCCGATGTCGCCCAGGCGATGGAGGTACGTCCGGCCGTCGCGGGCTGGGTGCTGACGGCGCACGCCCTGGCGCTCGGCGTCGGCACCGCCTTCTTCGGGCGGCTCTCGGAGAAGTGGGGTGTGCGCAACACGCTCCTCGCCGGGTCCATGTTCCTGGCCGTCGGTGCGGTGCTGTGCCTGATCGCCCCCAACTTCGGCACCCTGATCGCGGGCCGGTTCGTCCAGGCGGCGGGATCGGGCGCCATCACGTCCAGCGCACTCACGCTCGCGTCCGCGGCGGCGCCCGCCCAACGCGCCAAGATCCTCGGGATCTTCGGGGCGTCCATGGCGCTCTTCTCCTCCACCGCCACCCTCATGGGAGGGATGGTGACGGACTGGATGCACTGGCGGCTCACCCTCGTGCTGCCGGCGCTCTCGCTCCTGGTGGTGCCCTTCTGCCTGGAACTCGCGGCCACCCGCCCCGGCTTCGGCAAGGCCGTCGACCTGTACGGCGGGATCCTCCTCGGCACGGGCGCGACCTCGATCCTGCTGCTCATCCAGGCATCCTCACTCGACCTCGCCACCCCGCTCGTGATCGGGTTGGCGGCGCTTCTGGTGCTGTCGGCGGTGGGCCTTGTGATGCACATCGGCAAGCGGCCCGACGGCTTCGTACCGCGGCAACTCGCCACCGACCGCACCTTCCTGATCGCGGCTCTGGTCGGGCTCGGCGGTTACGCCGGGATGTTCGCGTCGATGTACGCGGTGCCGCAGATCCTCACCATGAAGTACGGCTGGGACGTGTTCGAGATCGGGGCCTGGCTCCTGCCCGGCGCGGTCGTCGGCGCGGTGTTCGCGCGGCTGGCCAGCAAGCTCACCACCAGCAAGGGCGGCAGCCTGCTGCTGGCCGGGGCCGCCGTGACCTCCGCGGTCTTCCTCGGGATCGTCGGTGTCGTCGAGGGCGGCATCATCGTGATGCTGATCGGTACGTCCATGGGCATGGCGACGTTCGCGGCCACTCAGGTGCTCACCACCGCCGTGCTCTCCAGCCGCCTCGAACCCGCTCAGCGCGGTGGCGCGATGGGGGTGCTCAACCTTCTCTTCTTCGTCGGCGGCGGCATCGGCTCCGCCACCGCGGGAACGCTCTCCGAGCACATGGACCTCACCAGCGCACTCGCCGTCGTCGCGGTGCTCCCGCTGCTCGCCGGTCTGATCGCCCTGCTGCTCCCGCCCGCGCAGGCACAGCAGGAAGCCTGATCCAGGCACCACCGGTTCTACTGGCCCACCGGCTCCACCGGCTCCACCGGCTCCACCGGCTCCACCGGCCCCGGTCGGCAGCTCCCCCTGGATTGTCCTGTGTGACATCCAGGGGGAGCGGTGTGAGAGGCGTCTTGTGAACGCCGTGGCGAAGGGGCGAGGGGGCGAGAGGGAGAGGGGCGGGCAGGCCCGTCGAAGGGCGCCTCAGGCTCCCGGGTTGCTCTCGCTCGAGTTCAGCCACAACGACAGGATCTTCCGGAGACCGTCGCGCTCGATCCGGAGCAGGTCGTTCTCCAGGCGCAGTTGCTCCAACGGGTCGGGCATGACGGTGCCGGTGCTCGGCGGGGTCCGTGAGAGCAGGGCACCACCGGCCGCGCGGCCCTTGTGCGCGTGAGAGCGAGCGGGCCACGGCGCGGAGAGGTCGTGCTGGGTGGGCGCGAGTTCGCCGACCAGGATCGACTGGTGCAGGACATGCAGGTCCCGCGCCGGTTCGATGCCGAGGTCCTCGGAGAACCGCATCCTGACGGTGCGGAAGGTCTCGAGGGCGTCGGCCTGACGACCCGAGTGGTACAGCGCCAGCATCAGCTGGGCGCAGGCGTGTTCGCGAAAAGGGTTCTCGGCGACGAAGCCGGTCAGGTCGCCGATGATCTGCTGGTGCCTGTCCAGCCTCAGCGCTACGTCGAAGTACTCCTCGCGCACCGTCAGCCGGTCTTCGTTGAGCTTGATGACGAGCGAGGACAGCGCACGGCTGTCGAGTCCGGCCGCGACCGGGCCGCGCCACAGCGCGAGCGCGGACTTCAGCAGGCCTTCGGCGCGCTCAAGGCGGTTGTCGCGGACCATGGCCCGCCCCTGGGCGACGAGTTTCTCGAACTTGAAGAGGTCGAGCGCGTCGTCGTCGCTCACCCTGATCCGGTAGCAGGAGGGGTGCGTCTCGATCACGCTGTCGTGTTCGCGCCCCCTGAGCAGCCGGCGAAGGCCGGAAACGCAGATGCGAATCTGTCCATGGGCGGACGCGGGTGGTTTCTCGTCCCACATCGCGTCGACAAGCCGGTTGAGACTGACCACTTGGTTCGTCTGGAGAAGCAGCGCCGCCAGTAACTTCTGCCTTCGGATTCCGTTGATTTCAATCTGCTCGTCGCCGTTCGTCACGAGCAGCGGGCCAAGTATTCGGAAAACGTAGTCATCCCGCATATTCAATTACCCCCCAGTAATGATGTGCATAAATAAACTACAGACACGTCTACTACATCAACGTAGTTGCCATCGGCATCACGCAAATGTCGATGGCAACTACGTTGGTGCTGCGGCAGAACTTTCGAACAGTAGGTCACCCTTCGGCGCTGCGGGCCTCTTATTGGTAGGTGTAGAACTTTGTGTGATCCAGTAGGTCCGCGGGGGACATTGAGTACCAGGGCGCGAGCTTCGTATCCAGCGACGGGACATCCGGGTGCTCGGTCAGCGGGAGGTAGTGCGGGACGTCCGGATGCGTCTTCTGCCAGATCGACCAGAGCCTGTCTATGAAGCAGTGGTGCATGAAGAAGATGGGGTCGTTCGGCGACCCGATGTACAGCATGTGGCCGCCCATCCACGTGTGGCCGGCGCCGTGCAGCTTGCCGAGGTTCTCCTCCCAGGGGAACTTCGCGTATCCCTCCAGGTGGTTGCGCAGGGACTGCGTCTCGGACCCGTAGCCGGAGGTGTAGTTGTAGGGCGGGGTGTCGTACGTCGTGAGCGCGAGGGTGTCCTCAAGCTCCTTGACCGTGGGCAGGGCGGGGTTCACGGTGCCTATGTCGCGGACGAGGTAGTCCCGGTCGTCCGCCGTGTAGTGGCCGTTGAACGCCGGATGTTCATCGCCGACCGGCACCACGCTGACGTTGAGCTTCCACCCGTTGCAGCGGGCGAACGGGCCGGTCATGACCTTGCGGTCACCGGGCCGGCCGTTGCCGCCCATGAAGGTGTCGGACCACAGCGGCGAGTCCAGGCTCTGGTCCTTGGTCCAGTCCCAGTAGGGGATGGTGACGCTGGGGTCGACCTGCTGGAGCGCCCTTTCGAGGAGCAGCAGGTACTGGCGGTGCCACGGGAAAAGGCCCGGGCTCATATGGCCCCAGCGTTTGCCGACGCCGCCGTCCTTGTCCAGGTAGTCGCCCGAGTTGATCTGGATGTGTATGCGGACCAACTCGTCGTAGACGCCGAGTTCCTTCACCCTGCGCACCGCGCGGATGAAGCGTCTCTTCTCCGTGGCGGTCATGTTGAGATGGTTCTTCCGGACGGGAACCATGAGGTCTCTTCTCTCTCGATCTCTCGGTCTCTCGGAGCCGGATCAGGCGTGGTGGGTGGAGGGGAGCAGGTTCGCCCCGCGCAGCTCGTCGACGGCCTGGCGGCCGGCGGCCAGCGGGGTGGACTCGATGCGGTAGTGGCACATCGCGCTGAGGTAGGCGCCGTCGCCCAACTTCATGAGGTGCAACGGCTTGTCGTCTATGTGCACCGTTTCCGCGGAGTTGGACACGGTGATCGTGCGGCCCTTGTACTTCTCGGTGTACAGATCCCGCGGCCCGTCGGCCGCCTGGTCCTTGGCCGGGTCGTCTCCGCCGTCGTGCGCGGCGACCCAGCTGTTGCCCGCTTGCATGACAGCGATCGGCACCGCCGCGACCGCGGCGGTGCCCGCCATCCCCTTCATCACGTCACGTCGTTTCATTGACGTCCTCCCGATTGACAACTGATGGGTCAGTGGTTAATCTCCCCGCCCAGCCTTCCAGCGGCGCGTATCGGCGGGATATCGCGAAGGCCCGTCAGGCGGGCAGCGGGCGTGGCGCGATGTTGTGGTTGAACCGGAAGAGGTTGGCCGGATCGGCCGCCGCCTTGATCTCGGCAAGCCGGGCGTAAGTGGCCGGTTCGTACCCGCTCTCGGCGAGATCCGCGGTGTCCGGGCTGGACAGGAAGTTGAGGTAGCGGCGCCCCGTGCCCCACGCCGCCATGCCGTCCACCACCAGCGGGGGACGGTCGTCGGGCAGCGAGAGGGTCGAGAGCGCGAACGCCGCGTCCCGGTGGTCCACGGCGTTGGGCACCTGAGGCGGCCGGCCGACCGCGCCGCCCAACTGCCGCAGCTCGACGGCCAGATCGATGCAGTCGGCTCCCGGCCCCGCGAGATCGAGCAGCCCGTCCACCGCGGCCTCGTCAAGGACCCGGAGCATCATCGACCGCTCGCTGTACGGAATCGGCTCGGTCGGGTCGTTGTGGATCTCCCCGGACCTCGTGTACGGCATCTCGGCCAGGGTGTCGACGACCAGCGGACCCGCCGCGCGCAGCGGCGCGACCAGCCGGTCCCCGTCATCGGCGGAGCCCAGGTAGGCGATTCGGACGTGCACGGTCAGCCTGCCGCGCAGGAACGGCGGGATCGCCTCGATGTCCGGCATCCGCAGCAGCGCCAGCGAGGAGGTCAGGTCCTCCGGCACGGAAGCGGTCCACGCGCGCCACGCGTGCAGCACGTCCGCGGACGCCTCGCCCGGGAAGAACAGCCCGCCTCCGTAGAGCCGCGACACCGGCATCAGCTCGAACTCGACGGCGGTGACGACGCCGAAGTTGCCCTTGCCGCCGCGCACGGCCCAGAACAGGTCGGTGTCATGGTGCGGGGTGGCCCGGTGCGACTCCCCGTCGGCGGTGACGATCTCGAGGGCGGTCACCCGGTCCGCGGCATATCCGTATCTGCGCGCCATCAGCCCGAGCCCGCCGCCGATGGTGTACCCGATCACCCCGGTGAGCGGGGAGGATCCGCTGAGCGGGGCGAGGCCGTACTGCGCGGCCGCCTGGATCACCTCGTACCACTGGGTACCGCCCTCGACCCTGGCGGTCCTCGTGACGGGGTCGATGCTCACGCCCCGGAACCGGCGCGTGCTGATCAGGAGCCCGCCGTCCGCGGCGGCGGACGGGCCGTGGCCGGTGGCCTGGACGGATATCGGCAGCCCCCGACCGGCGGCGAAGGCGACGGCCTCGCGCACGTCCGCGGTCCCGGTGACCATCGCGATCAGGTCCGGGGAGTGCTCGGAGATCGGATTGAACCCGTCGAGCTCCAGCGCGAAGCCGTCGTCCCTCGGCCGCAGCACCTGCCCCTGGAGCCGTTCGGAGAGTTCGGTCATCGCCGGCCGCGCGATGCTCTTGCCTGTCGTCATCCTCAGTCCTCCCGGACCCGGTTGATTGTCGGGATGCGAGGACTCTGCCAACGGCGGGGACCGGGGCCCATCCCCCGTTTGAGGCGGATGTGGCGGCCGGGCCGGCAGGACGCGGTCAGGGCCCGGCCCGGGGAGACGCGGCTGTTGGTGCGCCACGCCTGCCCCGGCCGGGCCCTCGGCCGTGCAAGGTACTGCTCTTGAGGTGAACTCCCGTCACGGCGAGGGGACGAAGCCGTCGAACATCCGGCCCTGCCGCACCGATTCGCCGCGCATCACCGCCCCGAGTTCCTCCATGTCCTCGTGGACGAGCGCCTGGGGTCCGTCGCACAGAGCGGTCCCGGGGTCCGGATGTACGTCGATGATCACCCCGTCGGCGCCGACCGCGAGCGCCGCCCTGGTGAGCGGCAGGACGAGGTCGCGCCGCCCGCCCGAGTGGGACGGGTCGACGATGACGGGAAGGTGCGACAACTCCTGGACGATGGGCACGGCGGCGATGTCCAGGGTGTTGCGCGTGGCGGTCTCGAACGTCCGGATCCCGCGCTCGCACAGCACGATGTCGAGGTTGCCGCGCTGCGCGACGTACTCGGCGGCCATGAGCCACTCCTCGATGGTCCCTGACATCCCCCGCTTGAGCATGACGGGCTTGCCCACGTCACCGACGGCTTGCAGCAGCGCGAAGTTCTGCGCGTTGCGGGTGCCGATCTGCAGCATGTCGGCGTAGGAGGCGACCAGTGCGACGTCGTGGGCGTCGACCACCTCGGTGACGACGGGGAGACCGGTCTCCTCGCGCACGTCGGCGAGGATCTTCAACCCCGCCTCTCCCAGGCCCTGGAAGGCGTAAGGAGAGGTCCGGGGTTTGAAGGCGCCGCCCCGCAGGAGGGTCGCGCCCGCCGCCCGCGCCATCAGCGCGGCCCGCAGCGTCTGCTGCGGTGTCTCCACCGCGCAGGGCCCCGCGATCAGCGTCGGGGCGCCGGGGCCGATCGGCACCCCGCCCACCCGGACCACCGAACGTTCCGGGTGGCTCTGCCTGCTGACCAGCTTGTACGGCACCGAGATCCGCACCACCTGGGCGACCCCGTGCAGCGCGCCGAGGTTCAGCAGGCCGAACTGGTCGATGTCGCCTACCAGTCCGACGACGGTACGGCTCATGCCGCGGCTGACGAACGCCTCGCCGCCCGCCGCCTCGACCAGCGCGACGACCGCCGCGAGGTCGGACGCCGTGGCCTGCGGCGCCATCACGATCACCATGTTTCAACCCCGGACAATTGCCTGCCCCCAGTCTTCGTCGGGCCCGAAAAGCTTGCGCGGTTTCATGGCGTCGAGCTGCTCCGCCAGCAATGCGCTCGGCACGAGCGTGCCCTCGGGGACCGCGCTCGCGGCGCAGCGCACCCCCAACTCGGCCTCGACGGACTCGGCGAGCAGCGCGGCGGCGTCCCCGCCGTCCGGTCCCGGCACCTCGATCTCGACGACAAGGCGGTCCTGCTCGGCCCTGGCACGCCAGAACAGCACGCCCCACGAGGCCGGAAGCCGGTAGACGAGCTCCTCCACCTGGATCTGCCCCAGACGCCTCCCGCCGACCGTGTAGCCCTGGCCGAGCCGGCCGAGGACCCGCACGGTCGGCAGCTTCCAGCCGCACGGGCAGTCCTCGTACCGCAGGTCCACCAGGTCCTCGAGGTTGTAGCGCAGCAGCGGCATCGCCTCGCGGTACAGCGGGGTGATGACCAGTTGCCCGGTGCCCTCGGCGGTGATGTCGCCGGTCTGCGGGTCGTAGATCTCCGGCAGCACCCGGTCGGCCCAGAAGTGCATCCGGCCGTACGGGCAGTCGCCGGCCAGCGGGCCGACCTCGGTGCAGCCGTACTCCTCGATGACCGGGGCGCCCCAGAGCTCCTCGATCCGGCGGCGGCGCGCGTTGCTGATCGGCTCGCCCGCCACGTACAGCGCCCGCAGGGAGGAGAAGGAGCCCGCGGGGTGCCCGGCGGCCTTGGCCGCCGCCACCCAGAGCAGGCTCTCGCTCGGCGTGGACCAGGTCAGCGTCACCTCGAGATCGCGCAGGAGGCGCACCACCCGCGAGTACGGGACCGCCAGTGAGCGGCAGTCGCCGGGGACGACGGTCGCGCCGCTGCGCATGGCGGCCCAGTGGGCCATGTGCCCGGCGAGCACGAGCCCGTAGGGGATGCGTACGAGCAGGGTGTCCTGGGGACCGAGCGGGACGGTCTTGCGGACGAACCGGTCGGCCAGATCGGCCCATTCCGCCTCGGTGAAGTAGGCGGGGGTGGGATTGCCGGTGCTGCCGCTGGACTCGTGGTACGTGGCAAGACGCTCCCGCTCCACCCCGAGCATGCCGAAGGGGTAGCTGTCGCGCAGGTCCGACTTCCCGGTGAGGCCGACCGTGGAGAGGGTCTGCCCGGGCTCCAGGCGCTTCTCGTAGAAGGGCGAGTTGCGGGCGTGGTGGAGCGCCGGTGCGATCCGCTCGTCCTGGCGCGCCCGCAGTTCGTCGAAGGTCGCCCAGTCCCCGATGGCCGGCAGCCCGCTGCCGGTCGGCTCGGTGGCAGTCGTCCCGGTGGTGGTCGGCCCGGAGCCGGTCGGCTCGGTGTTCAGGGAGACGGTCATATGACGCAGCCGACCCGTGCGGCCTCGGTGAGCTCGCCCGAGGAGATCATCTCGACGACCGCGGTGATGTCGCCGTCCATCTGACGGTCCGTCGCGGCGAAGGGGACCTCCTTGCGGACGCGCATGTACACGGCCTTGGTACGGGGGCTCATCTCGTCGACGCCGCGCAGCTCGACGGCCTGGCAGGCGGCGAGGAGGTGGATGGCCGCGACCTCGCGGGTCAGCTCGATGACGTTGCGGGCGTCGCGTGCCGCGATGGGGGCCATGCTGACCTTGTCCTGGTTGTGCGCCTCGGTCGAGCGGGAGAACGTGCTGGCCGGGCCCGCGTGCTTGAGCGCCTCGGCGGTGAGCGCCGAGCTCGCGATCTGCATCCCCTTGAAGCCGTGCTGGAGCCCGGCCTCGGTGTCGTCGTCGTCCACGCGGGCGATCAGGTTCGGCGTGAGGCCGTTGTTGAACTTCTCGTCCACCAGGAGCGCGAGCTGCCGGTCGAGCAGGTCGGCGACCCCGGCGACGGCCGTCTTCAGCGAGTCCATCGCGGTGACGACATGGCCGCCGTAGAAGTTGCCGCCGCTGTACACGGCGCCCGTGGACGGATCGAAGAGCGGGTTGTCGCTTGAGGAGTTGATCTCCACCGTCATCCACGGGCGTACCCAGTCGAGCATGTCCCGCAGCACGCCGGTGACGTGCGGGGCGCAGCGCAGCGAATAGCGGTCCTGGATGCTGCGCGTCAGCTTCTGGTAATGCCGGCCCTCCAGGGGGCCGTTGAGGTCGACGACCTGGTCGTACGTCATCGCGAGAGCGGAACCGTCGAGCAGCTCGTGGATGAGCGCGGCGCTCGCGCGCTGGCCGTCGTGCGGCTTCTCGTCGTGGATGAACGGCGCGTAGTGGCCCCGGTTGCCGAGCATGCCCTCGCTGGCCAGCGCGGTGCAGATGTCGGCCACCTCGGCGAGTTCGGCGGCCGCCTCGGTGTTCAGGACGGCGAACGCGGAGCTGAAGGAGGTGCCGTTGATCAGGGCGAGCCCGTCCTTGGCCTCCAGCATCACGGGCTCAAGACCCAGCTCGGACAGCACGTCCGCGGCCTGGCGTATCTCGCCCCGATGGCGCACTTTGCCCTGGCCCGTCAGCGCGTACGCGAGGTAGCAGAGCGGGACGAGGTCTCCGCTTGCGCCGACCGAACCGCGCTCGGGGATGGTCGGCAGTACGTCGTGCCGGATGAAGTCGAGGAGCCGCTCCACGACGGGGATGCTGACACCGGAATTGCCTCGGGCGAGGCAGTTGGCGCGGATCAGCAGGGTGGCGCGCACGACCTCGTCGGAGGCCAGCGGGCCGGTTCCGTTCAGGTGGTAGCGGATCAGTTCGTTCTGCAGCCGCGCGGTCTTCTCCGGCGAGATCTGCCGGTTGACGCTGTCGCCGAAACCAGTCGTCACCCCGTATATGGGCTTTCCGGTCTTCAGGATCTCCAGCTTCAGGTCCCTGGAAGCGTTCATCGCCCGCAACGCGTCGTCGGAGACGGAGAATTCCGAACCTTCGCGGGACGCGGCGGCCACGGCCTGGCCAATGCTCAGGTCGTGCCCGTCAATCTTCATGGTCGTCACTTGTGGACACCTTTCTCACCGGTTGCCCACGAGTCTTGACGGCTGATGTTTCCCGTCGATATCCGGCCGCGCGGCACGTGATATCCGGACGAGATCCCGAAGATACCCGCGCTCTTCAGGGTTGATTCAAGACCGGCACGGAGAAAGAGGAAATCCCATGATCTCCAACGGCGCGTTCGGCAGGCAACTCCGCCTGCGGCGCCTCTACCGAAACGATTCCGATCGGCTGCTGATCGTGCCGCTGGACCATTCGGTGAGCCTGGGACCGATCACCGGCGGCGCTGGACTCGACTCGCTCGTGGGCCAGTTGGCCACCAACAAGGTGGACGCGATCGTCCTGCACAAGGGCAGCCTCCGGCACGTCGACCCCGCGTGGTTCGGCAGTACCGCACTCATCGTCCACCTGAGCGCAAGCACCGTGCACGCCACCGACCCGGACGCCAAGTACCTCGTGGCCGGCGTCGAGGAGAGCCTGCGCCTCGGCGCGGACGCGGTGAGCGTGCACGTCAATCTGGGATCGGACGGCGAGCAGCGGCAGATCTCCGACATGGCCGCGGTCGCCGAGGCCTGCGACCGGTGGAACGTCCCGCTGCTCGCGATGGTGTACCCGCGCGGTCCCAAGATCAGCGATCCGCGCGACCCGGCCCTTGTGGCGCACGCGGTGACACTGGCCGCCGATCTCGGCGCCGACCTGGTGAAGACCCCGTACGTCGGCTCGGTCGCGGAGATGAAGGAGATCACCGCCGGCGCGCCCATCCCCGTCATCACCGTCGGTGGCCCGCGCAACGACGACGAGGGCCAGGTCCTGGCCCATGTCTCCGAGGCGCTGAGCGCGGGCGTCGCGGGCGTGGCCATGGGACGCAACGTCTTCGAGGCGCCCGACCCGGGCGTCATGGCCGCGAAATTGGCCGACCTCATCCACAGTGAGTGACCTCTAGGACCTCTAGGAGCCCTACGCAATGAAGCTCAGTTGGCTGGACATCCGGGACCTCGCCGAGGCCAGGAACGCCATCGTCCAGGAGGCGCTGCACCAGCGCCTCGACGGTATCGTCGCCGCGGACCCGGCAGAACTCGAGGGCCTGCCGCCGACCGTCACCAAGGTGCTGTTCCCTCGCGGCAAGTCCCTTCCGGAGGACTTCGGCGAGGCCACGGTGGTCATCGTGGACCCCGCGTTCCACGGAACGACCCCCGCCGAACTGGCACTTGAACACCCGGAGGTGGAGTTCGGCCGGTTCGTGGAGATCGTCGACGCCCAGACGCTGGAGGACGCCTGCCAGTCGGCGCGCACCGAGAGGTGGAGCCTGCTGCTGTTCCGCGACCCCACCAAGATTCCGCTGGAGATAGTCATCGCGGCGTCCGCCGCGGCCAGGGGCAGCCTGATCACGGTGGCGGCCGACGTCGAGGAGGCCGAGATCATCTTCGGGGTGCTCGAACACGGCTCCGACGGCGTCATGATGGCGCCGCGCAAGGTCGGCGACGCGACGGCCCTGAAGACCGTGGTGAACGCCGAGACCCCCGACCTCGCCCTGGCCGAACTCGAGGTCGTCAGCACCGAGCACGTCGGCATGGGCGAGCGGGCCTGCATCGACACCTGCACCTACTTCGGCAAGGACGAGGGCATCCTGGTCGGGTCGCACTCCAAGGGCATGATCCTGTGCGTCAGCGAGACTCACCCGCTGCCGTACATGCCGACCCGTCCGTTCCGGGTGAACGCCGGAGCCATCCACTCGTACACGCTGTCCAAGGACGGGCGCACCAACTACCTCAGCGAGCTCAAGGCCGGCAGCAAGATCGTGGCCGCCGACGTCGAGGGCCGTACCCGGCTCGTCACCGTCGGCCGGGTCAAGATCGAGACCAGGCCGCTGATCTCGGTGAACGCCGTCTCGTCGGACGGCCGCGAGGTCAACCTGATCCTGCAGGACGACTGGCACGTGCGGGTGCTCGGCCCGGGCGGCGCGGTGCTCAACAGCACCGAACTCAAGCCCGGCGACAAGGTGCTCGGCTACCTGCCGACGGAGGACCGGCACGTCGGCTACCCGCTCGACGAGTTCTGCCTCGAGACGTGACGTAGTGGACACGCTCCTGTTCGTCCCGGTACGGGGCAATGCCGTCGGCGGTGCGTTCGCCGCCGTCCGGACGGCCCATCCGGGCGCCGGGCAGGAGCGGGTCGGTCTCGCCTTCACCGGCGAGGAACGGCTCCACGCGGCGCTGGGCTCCACCCAGCGGTGGATCCGGCTCTCCCGACCCGCCCTCCTGGCGCTGCTCCGGCCGCTTGGCATCAAGAACGTCCGGATCGATCCGCTCTACGTCGGACCGGAGATGCCAAGGGTGGACTTCCCCGAGGAAGGGCCCGTCCTGGCCGGAGTGCGGCGGCACGCGCAGTGGCTGCCGGACGAGGTGTGGTGACGGCGGCCGCAGTGGCCGCCGTCACAGGGTGTGGACCGTCAAGTGACGTACTGTGTGCCGTGGTTGGGCGCAAGTAAGGCTTGCCTCATCATCCGTAGACGCCCCCCGGAACGGAGTGCCGCAGCATGCCTACTGGGATCGGCCGCGACGAACTCATCTCACGTGCGGGCCGGGCGGACAGCCCGCACACGATGTTCAGCACGCTCGCGACGCAGCTGCGCAGGGCGGTTCCGTACGACGCGGCAGTCTGGCGCGCCACGGACCCGGAGACCGGGATGATCACGTCGCCGATCCTCGCGGAGAACATCGAGGATCACAGCTGCGCCGTCTACTGGCAGTACGAACTGTTCACGGAGAAGATCAATCTGTTCCGCGACCTCGCGCGGGCTCCGGTACCGGTGGCGAGCCTGTGGGAGAGCACCGGGGGCGAGCCGGACCGCAGCGCTCTCTACCGGGGCTTTCTGGAACCGCGCGGGGTGCACGACGAGTTGCGGGCCGTCCTGCGGGTGGACGGGCGGCCGCACGGCTACATCAGCCTGTTCCGCGAGAAGGGGCGGGCCGCCTTCAGCAGCGGCGAGCGCAGGTTCATCGAGGAGCTCGGCACACCGATCGCCCGCCGGCTGAGGTCGTTCGCCAAGTACCGTCCCGGATCCTCCGACGGCGGCCTGACCGGCACCGGGCTTCTGCTCTTCGACGCCGGTGGTGCCCTCGTCTCGGCCAACGACGAGGCCCGGCGCTATCTGGAGGAGATGCCCGAGGGCCCCGCATCGGTCATCGCTCTCGGCATCCGCATACCGCTGTGGGTGCACGGCACCGCGATGCGGGCCAGGGCCATCGCGGAGAAGCACGGCGGCGACACCGCGCGGATCAGGATGCGCAGCCGGACGGGCCGGTAGCTGGTCTGCCACGCATCCTGCATGCGGGGAGCCGACGGACGGCTGGGTGTCTCCGCGGTCATCATCGAACGCGCTCCGATCTCCGACGTCACGCCGCTCATCATGGAGGCGTACGAGTTGTCCGAGCGGGAGTTGGAGGTCACGCAGTGCGTGGCGCGCGGCCTGTCCACCAGCGGGATCTCCGAGGAACTCCATCTGTCGCCGCACACCGTGCGCGACCACATCAAGGCGATCTTCGAGAAGCTCGGCGTGTCCAGCCGGGGTGAACTGGTGGGCAACCTGTTCACCGAGTACTACGAGCCGCTCTCCGCCGAGGCCACCGGCCGACGGGCGTCGTAGGCGCTAGTGCTGGTGCTCGCCGGACTCGGCGCCGCCGCCGTCCTCGGGGGCGGCTTCGCCCGCGCCTCCCGCATGCACCGTGAACGCCGCCGTCCGCACCTTCCCCTCGTGCTTGAAGTCGAGGAACAGGCGGTACGCACCCTGGCTCGGTGCCGTCGCCGCGAAGGTGACACCGGGGCCCGGTTCCGTCCTGCCGTCGCCGGGTTCGCCGGTCGGGTGCACGTGGAGGTAGGCGAGGTCGCCGGAGCGCAGGGCGACCAGGTGGCCGTAGGAGCCGAGGTAGGGCTGGAGGTCGGTGACCGGCTTGCCGTTCTTCTCCACGTCCAGGGTCAGGTCGGCGGCCTTCCCCGGCTTCAACTCGCCCTTGACGCTGACCTCGTAGCCGTCGACCGACGCTTTCGTGCTGGCCTCGGGAAGCGCCTTCGGCCCGTACTTCCCCGCCACCGCGAGGTCCGCCCCCAGGGTCAGGCCCTCCTTCGCGCCCTCGGGCTTGAAGTCGGCGAAGACGCGGTAACCGCCCGCCTCCGGGAGCTCGACCGGTGTCGACCAGGTGCCGTCGGCCGCGCGGGCCGGGTGCAGGTGGCGGTAGGTCGTCAAGTCCTGTGAGGCGACGATGAGGTGCAGCTCCTTGTCGTGCTCCTTCTCGTACGCCGTGACGTTCTCGCCCCTGCCGTCCTTGCCCGCGCCGTCCTTGACGACCGTGAACCGCAGCTCCTCGCGCTTCTCGGCGTCGATGCGGGAGGTCTTGAGGTCGAGGGTGTAGCCGCGCTCGGAGATCTGCAGGCCGCCGGGGACGGTGTCCGCTTGCGCCGTGCCGTCGGCCTCCGCACCTCCTGGCTTCTCCTTCTCCTTCTCCTTCCCTTTCTCCTTCTCGCCGTCGCCCGCGTGCACGCCGTGCTCGCTCGCGGGCTTCTTCTCCGAGGTCACGGGGCCGATGCCCTGGCCCACTCCGTACGCGGTGCCGAAGGTCGCGGCGACGGCCGCGGTGAAGGCGGTGATCTTCATTCCGGTGTTCATGACGGCTCCCCAGAGGCGAATGAAGCGGGTGGAGCGGGCCTATCGGCGGCTCCTCATGCACCCGACGATACCCCCTAGGGGTATGAAGTCAAGCCGAGGTCGCCCCTTGCGTTCAGTACCCCCTAGGGGTATATATGGATCTCGTCAGCGGTACCCACCCCGGGTACCTCGATCCCCGGCAGTCCCGCCCCCGTCACGAGGAGCCCGCAGACATGTCCACCACACCAGGCATCACCGAGGTGGCCGCCACCGCAGAAGTAGAGCTCGCCATCGGTGGCATGACCTGCGCCTCGTGCGCCGCCCGGATCGAGAAGAAGCTCAACCGCATGGACGGCGTCGAGGCGACCGTCAACTACGCCACCGAGAAGGCCAAGGTCAGCTACCGCGGCGAGGACATCGCCGTCCAGGACCTGATCGCCACCGTCGAGGCCACCGGCTACACCGCGCAGGAGCCCGCCCCGGCCCGCGCGGAGCCGGACCCGGACGGCGAAGAGCGGCAGGCCGACGACGAACTGCGGCCCCTGCGCGAGCGGTTGATCACCGCCGTCCTGCTCTCCCTGCCCGTCGTCGCGATGGCGATGATCCCGGCCCTGCAGTTCGAGTACTGGCAGTGGCTCTCGCTGACCCTGGCCGCGCCGGTCGTGACGTACGCGGCCTGGCCCTTCCACAAGGCCGCGTACACGAACGCCCGGCACGGCGCGGCCACGATGGACACGCTGATCTCGGTCGGCACGTCGGCCGCGTTCATCTGGTCGCTGTGGGCGCTGTTCTTCGGGACGGCCGGCACGCCCGGCATGACGCACCCCTTCGAGCTGACCATCTCCCGCACGGACGGCGCCGGGAACATCTATCTGGAGGCCGCGGCGGGCGTCACGGCCTTCATCCTGGCGGGGCGGTACTTCGAGGCCCGCTCCAAGCGCAAGGCGGGCGCCGCCCTGAAGGCGCTGCTCCAGCTGGGCGCCAAGGACGTCACGGTCATCCGTGACGGTGCGGGCGGTGGCCGTGAAGAGACCATCCCCGTAAGCGACTTGAAGACCGGTGACCGCTTCCTGGTCCGCCCCGGCGAGAAGATCGCCACCGACGGCAAGGTCGTCGAGGGATCGTCGGCCGTCGACGCCTCCATGCTCACGGGCGAGTCCGTGCCGGTCGAGGTCGCCAAGGGCGACGCGGTCACCGGAGCCACGCTGAACGTGGGCGGACGCCTGGTCGTCGAAGCCACCCGCGTCGGCGCGGACACCCAACTCGCCCGCATGGCCAAGCTCGTCGAGGACGCGCAGAACGGCAAGGCGGCGGCCCAGCGCCTCGCCGACAGGATCTCGGCGGTCTTCGTGCCGATCGTCATCGCGCTCGCCGTCGCCACCCTCGGCTTCTGGCTCGGCAGCGGCTCCGGTCTGACGGCAGCCTTCACCGCCGCGGTCGCCGTGCTGATCATCGCCTGCCCCTGCGCCCTGGGGCTCGCGACCCCGACCGCCCTCATGGTCGGCACTGGGCGCGGCGCCCAGCTCGGCATCCTGATCAAGGGCCCGGAGGTCCTGGAGACGACCCGCAAGGTCGACACGATCGTCCTGGACAAGACGGGCACCGTCACCACCGGCAAGATGACCCTGCTCGCCACGCACGTCGCGGACGGCGCGAGCGAGGCCGAAGTACTGCGCCTGGCAGGCGCGTTGGAGCACTCCTCGGAGCACCCCATCGCCCAGGCGGTAGCCGCCGGAGCGACCGGGCGGGTCGGCACGCTGCCCACCCCCGAGGACTTCGCGAACGTGGCGGGTCTCGGCGTCCAGGGCATCGTCGAGGGCCACGCGGTCCTGGTCGGCCGCACCCAGCTGCTCGCCGAGTGGGCGATCGAGCTGCCCGTGGAACTGGAGCGGGCGAAGGCGGAGGCCGAGGCGGCAGGGCGTACGGCCATCGCGGTCGCCTGGGACGGCGAGGCGCGCGCGGTCCTGGAGGTGGCCGACGCGGTGAAGGACACCAGCCCGGAGGCGATCCGCCGCCTGCGTGCCCTGGGCCTCACCCCCATACTCCTGACCGGCGACAACAAGGCGGTCGCGGCGTCGGTGGCCGCCGAGGTGGGCATCGCCCCCGATGACGTGATCGCGGAGGTCATGCCGCAGGACAAGGTGGACGTGGTGAAGCGGCTCCAGGCGGAGGGCCGGAGCGTGGCGATGGTCGGCGACGGCGTGAACGACGCGGCCGCGCTCGCCCAGGCCGACCTGGGTCTTGCGATGGGCACGGGCACGGACGCCGCGATCGAGGCGGGCGACCTGACGCTCGTACGAGGAGACCTGCGAGCGGCGGCGGACGCCATCCGCCTCTCCCGCAAGACGCTCGGCACGATCAAGTCGAACCTGTTCTGGGCCTTCGCCTACAACGTGGGCGCGCTGCCGCTGGCCGCGGCCGGTCTCCTGAACCCGATGATCGCTGGCGCGGCGATGGCGTTCTCCTCGGTCTTCGTGGTCGGCAACAGCCTGCGCCTGAGGGGGTTCAAGCCGCTGAGCTGAACGGCGAGGGGCCGCCGGCCTTAACCTTCGGCAAGGTCGACGTGTACATGTCTTTACGATCACCCCGGTGCGCTTGGGTCGCGCCGGGGTGATCTGCGCGTAGGCTGGGTAATTGGACTAGACCTATGTGTGGCGGCTACGGAGACTTCCGCGTCGAAGACTCCCGCGTCGCCCGCCCCCCCCCGCGGCCCCGGACCCGAAGGAAGACATCCATGAGCAAGCGTGCAGTCCTGGAGGTGATCGCCCTCGACGCCGAGGACGCCGTCGCCGCCCAGGCCGGAGGCGCTGACCGCCTCGAGCTGGTCACCGACATGGCCGCGGACGGCCTGACCCCGTCCCGCGAGACCTTTGCCGAGATCCGCGCCGCCGTGGACATCTCCCTGCGCGTGATGCTGCGCCTCGCGGACGGCTTCGCCGCGGGCGACGTGACCGCTCTCGTACGCCGCGCCCACGAGCTGCGGGGCGCGGGCGCCGACGAGTTCGTACTGGGCTTCCTCGACGAGACGGGCGGCCCCGACCTGGCCGCGGTGGAGGCCGTGGTGGGCGCGCTCGACGGCTGCCGCTGGACGTTCCACCGGGCCATCGACAGGACCCCCGACCGCGACGCCCTGCGCAAGCAGCTCGCGGACCTGCCCGGCCTGGACACCTACCTCACCGCGGGCGCGGCGGCGGGCGTGGACGACGGCATGCCCACGCTGCTCGCCGAGGCGGCGCGGTCGGGCGAACCCGGCTACGAGCAGCAGATCCTGGTGGGCGGCGGCCTCAGCCTCGACCACCTCCCGCGGCTCAAGGCCGCGGGCGTCGACGCGTTCCACATCGGCGGGGCCTCGCGCCCCGACGGCTGGTCGGCGCCGGTCTGTGCCGCGGCCGTCGCCCGGTGGCGGGCAGCGGTGGACGCCTGATCGGATTCCGTGCGGGACGCGATACAACTGGGCGGACAGGGAGGGAACTTCATGCCGACATCAGCAGACAAGACGCGTCCCGCGGAGCGGATGCTCGCGGCCGGGGCACTGCCCGTCGCCGCGACGCTGCTCACCGGGACGGTGGCGCTCTACATCACACTCGTCGCGTTCGGGAACATCACCGACTTCGACACCAACCAGCAGTTCGTACGCCATGTCCTCGCGATGGACACCACCTTCAAGGACGACGACCTGATGTGGCGCGCGGTGGGCTCCACGGCGCTGCAGGACACCGCGTACGTCGGGATCATCGTCTGGGAGACCCTGGCCGCGCTGATCCTCCTCACGGCGACGGCCCTGTGGGCCGGGGCGCTGCGCCGCCCCCAGGGGCTGCGCCGAGCCCGACGGGCGGGCACGATCGGCCTGTTGATGGTCCTCGTCCTGTTCGGGGCGGGCTTCATCGGGATCGGCGGCGAATGGTTCGCCATGTGGCAGTCGGAGGACTGGAACGGCCTGGACGCGGCCACGCGCGTCGTGACGCTCGCGGGCATCGTGCTGATCGTCACGCATCTGCCGTCCGCCGGCGCTCCGGCGGACGGCCCCAAGGGAAGCGGGTCATGACCCGCGCCTCACTCGCCTAGCGGGTGAGCTGCTCGGGAAGCGCGGCCGAGTGCACGACGGTGAGCCCCGAGACGGCACGGGTCAGGGCGACGTAGAGGCGCCGCAGCCCGGTCCGCTCGTCGGGCTCACCGTCGACGACGGCGGCGGGTTCGTCGAGTACGACATAGTCGTACTCGAGTCCCTTGGCGAGGGAGGCGGGCACGAGCGTGAGCCGGGTGTCGGGGGTGGTCTCCTCGCCGGGGGAGAGGTACGTCATCCCGGCGGCGTCGAGTGCTTCGGCGAGCGCGGGGACGCGGGCGTCGGCGGCGATGAGCCCGATGGACCCTTCCTGCCGCAGCGACTCGACGCAGGCTTCCAGGGCAGCGGCGTCGAGATCGTCCACGGGCCGCACCACGAGCGAACCGGCCGACTCACGAACGGACTTCACCTCGGCGAGACCGGGCGCGATGGACGGAAGCAGCCGGGACGCGAACGCGATGACTTCCCGAGGCACACGGAACCCCGCGGTGAGCTCCTCCACCACGGCCTCGCCCTTCCCCAGGTGCCCCAGGGCCTGCTCCCAACTCCGGGTGGCCCAGGGGGTTGTGCCCTGTGCGAGGTCGCCGAGGACGGTGGCGGACCCGGTGGTGCAGCGCCGCCCGACGGCGCGGTACTGCATGGGGGAGAGATCCTGCGCCTCATCAAGAACGACATGCCCAAGAGAATGAGTCCGAGCAACAAGATCGTTCACTTCATCAATCAACACGGCATCGGCGGCGGACCACTTGGCGGCCTTGAGGCTCCGGGCGGGCTTCGCCCAGAGGATGAGCTTCTGCTCGTCGGCGTCGAGGATCCCGTCGGCGTGCAGGGCAAGGAAATCGGCATCGGAGAGCAGCCGAAGCACGAGCTTGGCGGGATCGACGGGCGGCCACGAGGCCTTGACGGCGGCTTTCACGGCGGGGTTACGGGCGACGGCATCCTGCACACGGTCGTCCGGAGCCTCGCCGGCCTGCTCCATCCGCACGAGCACGGTGTGCGCGATGCGCTGCGGCAGGGCGTCGCGGGCGGCTCCGTACCGAATGTCGCGGTCGAGCAACTCCCGGACGATCTCTTCCAGTTCATAGGCGGGTACGCGCCAGCGCCGGGACCCGCGCACCACGACAACAGGCTCATCGGGCATGCGCACATGCGACCGAAGGGCTCTCCTCAACACTTCGGCCATGCGGGCATCGCCCTTGACGACGGCAGCGGCGGCGTCATCCGTCCCCCGCACCTCCACATGAGCGACGAGATCATCGACGGTGGCCTGCTTGACCTCCAACTCACCAAGAGCAGGCAGCACTTGCTCGATGTAATGCAGGAATGACTTGTTCGGCCCGATGACAAGGGTCCCGGTCCGGGCGAGGCGCTCGCGGTGGGCGTACAGCAGATAGGCGACACGGTGAAGACCGACGGCGGTCTTCCCGGTCCCGGGCCCGCCCTGCACACAGACGGACCCCCCGAGCCCACTCCTGACGATCTCGTCCTGCTCGGGCTGGATGGTGGCGACGATGTCGCGCATGGGTCCGACGCGGGGCCGCTCGATCTCCTGCTGGAGCAGCCTGCTGGTCCGCTCCTCCTCGTCGGCGTCGCTGAGATGCTCGTCCTCGTACGCGGTGAGCTCACCGCCCGTGTATCCGAACCGCCGCCGCAGGGCGATGTCCATCGGGGCCTTCTTGGAGGCCCGGTAGAAGGGCTGCGAGACGGGGGCGCGCCAGTCGATGACCATCGGGTCGCCGTCGGCGTCATGGACGTGCCGCCGCCCGATGTAGAACTGCTCGCCCTCGGCGCCTTCCGCCTGATCGGCGCCGGGGGCATGGAGATAGTCGAGCCGCCCGAAGAACAGCGGGGTATGGGAGAGATCGGCGAGGGACTTGATCCGCTCGTCGATCTGGCTCTGCAGGACGGCGGCGTTGACCCAGTTCGCGGTGACGTCGCGGATGTCCAGCGCCTCGGCATCCTCGCGCATGGCTCGGAGGGCCGAGCGGGATGCGGAGAGGTGGTTCCGCTCGCGGGAGAGGGGATCGGGACGGGCGTGCACGGTTGCCTCCGGCAGGGGGTGCGGGATCTGGGGCTGGCCGGTTGCCGTCCGGCCAGCGGCGGGCGCGTCGCACGCGGGCAGACCGGGCATCCTATGCCCCACCTACATGGCGGAGCCACCGATTTACTCCCCACTGCGCGGGGGCCACGTCCTCGGGGTCCGCCCCTCTCCGCACCCCCCTCGCCCCGAACAAGCCTCTCCCACCCACCCGCCCGTTCACCCCGCATCCGCCTCTGCCCGAACAGGCCTTTCCCACCCACCCGCCCGATTGCCCCGCGGTGCCAGGGGGTGAGTGGGCAACGTACAAGCTTGGGGTGGGGTGGGGCGTGCGGGTTGGGGTCAGTGGGTGTCGGCAGGTGCGACGTACCGCAGACGGACCCACGGGACCCACGCACCCGCAGTCGGCAGTGCACGCGAGGGGACGTGGCGGTATGTCTGCCCGGAGCACGGTTCGCGGCGCTCCGGGGTCGAAGTAGCCCGGCGGCCACTGGACGATAGCGAGGACGGACATACCGGCGCGGCACCGTACCCACACACCACGCCGCCGCACGCACCCGCAGTCGGCAACGAGGCCCGAGGACGGACATACCGGCACGGCTGCCCTGCCCCCGCACCCGCCCAGCCCAACCGGTCCAACACCCCGCCGTCACCGCCCCCCGGCACAGGTACCGCCCCCACAAACACCCGGCGCCGCACCCCAACCCGCTACCGTGAGCCTGATGAGCACCGACGAGCAGCCCCAGCGCCCAGCGGACACCCCCCGGTCCCTCGCCGAGGCACTCCGCTCCCGTGACGACGCGTCCCTCGGCGCGCTGCTCCAAGCCCGCCCCGACCTCCTCACACCGGTCCCGAACGACCTCACCCAGCTCGCCACCCGCGCAGCCACCCGCGCCTCCGTGGTCCGCGCCCTGGAGCGGCTCGACCGGTTCTCCCAGCAGGTCGCCGAGGCGCTCGCCGTAGCCCCTGAGCCCGCGGCGTACGCCGAGCTGCACGCGCTGATCGCCGGGGATCAGGAGGACGACCCCGCGGTGGACACCGCGCTCCGCCACGCCCTCGCCACCCTCCGCGAGCAGGCCCTCACCTGGGGCTCCGACGACCGCATCCGCCTGGTCCGCACCGCACGCGAACTCCTCGCCCCCGCCCCGCAGTACCCCTCACCCACCGGCCTCGGCCCCACCGTCGCCGAGGCCACCGCGGGCATGTCGCCGAACCGCATGCAGGACATCGTGGCGGCGGCCGGGCTGCCCTCCACCCACGACGCGGTCTCGGCGGTCAAGTCGCTCACCGAACTCTTCACGGACCGCACGCGGATGTCCGCCCTGCTCGACGAGGCCCCCGCCGAGTCCGTCGAGGTGCTGTCGCGGCTCGTCTGGGGCCCGCCGTACGGCCAGGTCACCGCCGACCCGGCGCGCCACCTGCGCTGGCTCCTGGACCGGGGGCTCCTGCTTCCCACCTCGCCGGGCACCGTCGTGCTCCCCCGCGAAGCGGCCCTGCACCTGCGCGCGGGCCGAGCGCACCGGCTGCTCGAACCGGTGCCGCCGGCCGTCGAGCCGCTGCGCGAACACCGTCCACAGGCTGTGGACGCGGCGGCGGCCAGCCAGGCGTACATGGCGCTCGACACGGTCGAGGAGCTCCTGAAGGACTGGGACGAGGGCGGCCCCACCGTGCTGCGCGCGGGCGGCCTCAGCGTGCGCGACCTGAAGCGGACGGCGGTGGCCCTGGACGTACCGGAGCCGGTGGCTGCGTTCTGGGTCGAACTGGCCTACGCCGCGGGCCTCGTGGCGGCGGACGGCGACGCCGACGAGCGGTACGCGGCGACACCCGCGTACGACGACTGGCAGGAACTGCCCGCCCCCGAGCGCTGGTCGGTCCTCGCCACGGCCTGGCTGACGGCGACCCGCACGGCGGGCCTGATCGGCGGCCGCGACGGCAAGGACCGCACGCTGTCGGCGCTCGGCCCGCACCTGGACCGCTCGTCGGCGCCGGAGATCCGCCGCCGGGTGCTCACGCTCCTCACCACCCTGCCGGACGGCGCGAGCCCGACGCCCGAATCGATGCTCGCGCGCCTGCGGTGGGAACGGCCGCCGCGGGGATCGGCCGGGGGCGGCGCGTCCGCCGGCGGCGTGTCCTCCCCTGCATCGCCCAGCAGCACGCCCATGGAACTGCGGGCCCGGATCGCCCAATGGACGCTGAACGAGGCGGAGTTGCTGGGGGTCACGGGCCGCGGCGCGCTGTCCGCGCACGGCCGGGCGCTGCTGGGCTCCGAGAGCGAGGAGGAGGGTTCCGCGCGAACAGGAGCCACGGTCGCCGCCCACCCCTCCTCCGCCGAACTCGCCGCCTCCGGCGCACGCGCCGCCAGGCTCCTTGCGCCGATGCTCCCCGAGCCGCTCGACCACGTCCTGCTGCAGGCCGACCTCACGGCCGTGGCCCCCGGCCCGCTAGAGCGCCCGCTGGCCGAGACGCTCGCCGTGCTCGCCGACGTCGAGTCGAAGGGCGGGGCGACGGTGTACCGGTTCACGCCGGGCTCCGTGCGGCGTGCGCTCGACGCGGGCAAGTCCGCGTCCGACCTGCACGCCTTCCTGGCCGCGCACTCGCGCACGCCGGTCCCGCAGCCCCTCGCCTACCTCATCGACGACGTGGCCCGTAAGCACGGGCATCTTCGGATCGGCTCCGCATCCGCGTACGTACGCTGCGACGACGAGGCGCTCCTGAACGAGATCCTCGCCGACAAGCGCTCCCAGGGCCTGCGCCTGCGCCGCCTGGCGCCGACCGTGCTCGCCGCGCAGGCCGACCCCGGGTCGCTCCTCGAAGGCCTGCGCGCGATGGGCTTCGCGCCCGCCGCGGAGAGCGCCGAGGGCGACGTCCTGATCACGCGGGCACACGCCCACCGCTCACCGCCCCGTACCGCGCCCGAGCCGGTCCACGACGGCCCGCCGCTGGCCGACAGCACCCTGATCGGCGCGGCCGTACGCGCCATCCGCGCCGGCGACGTGGCCTCGACCACGCCCCGCAAGGCGACCCCCGATGCGGGCGACGCGCTGCCCCGCACGACGGCGGCGGAGACCCTCGCCACGATGCAGGCCGCGGTCCTGACCGGCGAGGCCGTATGGATCGGCTACGTCAACGCGGAGGGCTCCGCGAGCCAGCGCGTGATCGCCCCGATCCGGGTGGAGGGCGGCTTCGTCACGGCGTACGACCACACCGCGGACGAGGTCAGGACGTATCCCCTGCACCGGGTGACGGGAGTCGCGGAGCTGGCCGACGACTGAGGCCGCCGGGCCCGGCCACCGGCTGGGGCCGGAACGTATTCACGCGCCATGCGGCACACTGGACGTTTGGCTTACCGAAAGGGTGCGCGCGTGAATGGTCCCCTGATCGTCCAGTCGGACAAGACTCTCCTGCTCGAGGTCGACCACGAGCAGGCCGACGCCTGCCGCCGTGTCATCGCGCCCTTCGCGGAGCTGGAGCGTGCTCCCGAGCACATCCACACCTACCGCGTGACGCCGCTCGGCCTGTGGAACGCCCGTGCCGCCGGGCACGACGCCGAGCAGGTCGTGGACGCCCTTGTGGAGTTCTCCCGCTATCCCGTGCCGCACGCGCTGCTCGTGGACATCGCCGAGACGATGGCGCGCTACGGCAGGCTCACCCTCTCGAAGCACCCCACGCACGGCCTCGTCCTGACCACCACCGACCGGCCGGTCCTTGAAGAGATCCTGCGGTCCAAGAAGGTGCAGCCGCTCGTCGGGGACCGGGTGGACGCGGACACCGTCGTCGTCCACCCCTCCGAGCGCGGGCAGATCAAGCAGACCCTCCTGAAGCTGGGCTGGCCCGCCGAGGACCTCGCCGGGTACGTCGACGGCGAGGCGCACCGGATCGAGCTCGCGGAGGACGGGTGGGCGCTGCGGCCGTATCAGAAGCAGGCCGTCGAGGGGTTCTGGCACGGCGGCAGTGGTGTGGTCGTGCTGCCCTGTGGCGCGGGCAAGACGCTGGTCGGGGCAGGTGCCATGGCCGAGGCCAAGGCGACGACCCTGATCCTGGTGACCAACACGGTCTCCGCCCGGCAGTGGAAGAGCGAGCTGATCAAGCGGACCTCGCTGACCGAGGAGGAGATCGGCGAGTACAGCGGTACGCGCAAGGAGATCCGGCCGGTCACCATCGCCACGTACCAGGTCCTGACGACGAAGCGTAAGGGCGTCTATCCGCACCTCGAGCTCTTCGACTCCCGGGACTGGGGGCTCATCGTCTACGACGAGGTGCACCTGCTGCCCGCCCCCGTCTTCAAGTTCACCGCCGACCTTCAGGCCCGGCGGCGGCTCGGCCTGACGGCCACGCTGGTCCGGGAGGACGGCCGCGAGTCGGACGTCTTCTCCCTCATCGGCCCCAAGCGGTTCGATGCTCCGTGGAAGGAGATCGAGGCGCAGGGGTACATCGCGCCCGCGGACTGTGTCGAGGTGCGGGTCAATCTGACGGACTCGGAGCGCCTCGCGTACGCGACGGCCGAGGCCGAGGAGAAGTACCGCTTCTGCGCCACCACCGCCACGAAGCGGAAGGTGACGGAAGCGCTGGTGAGGAAGCACGCCGGCGAGCAGACCCTGGTCATCGGCCAGTACATCGACCAGCTCGACGAGCTGGGCGAGCACCTGGACGCGCCGGTCATCAAGGGCGAGACGACGAACGCGCAGCGCGAGAAGCTGTTCGGCGCGTTCCGGGAGGGCGAGATCTCCGTTCTCGTCGTCTCGAAGGTCGCGAACTTCTCGATCGACCTGCCGGAGGCTACGGTCGCGATCCAGGTGTCGGGAACGTTCGGCTCCCGGCAGGAGGAGGCACAGCGGCTCGGCCGTGTGCTGCGTCCGAAGGCCGACGGTCATGAGGCCCGCTTCTACTCCGTCGTGGCTCGGGACACCATCGATCAGGACTTCGCGGCGCATCGGCAGCGGTTCCTTGCCGAGCAGGGGTACGCGTACCGGATCGTGGACGCGGACGAGCTGCTGGCCGACAACTGAGGGTGGCTGCGACCGCCAGGGCCAGCAGGGGGTAGGGCGAGGCCAGCGGTTGTTGCCAGTGAGGTAGTCGCAGGTCCAGGTCGCCCTGGTGCGGGATCAGCCACAGGGTGCGGGCCGTGAAGAGGGTCGCCACCGCCGCGGTCAGGCGGGGGCGGCCCTCTGCCATGAGCAGGGCCAGGAGCGGGACGCACCAGATCCAGTGGTGGGACCAGCTGATGGGCGAGACGAGGAGCGCGGTGCCCGCCGTCAGGAGGACGCCGCGGGGTTCGCTGGGCGTGCGGCTCGCCAGCCACAGGCCGGTGGCGGCGGTGAGGGCCGCGGGGACGGCCCATGCGAGGCCGCCGGGGTGCGGGTCGTGGGTGACGCGGGCGATGAGGCCCTGCAGCGACTGGTTGTCGACGATCCATGCCTTGCCCACGCGGCCCGTCTCGAAGATCCGGTGGGTCCAGAAGTCGGCGCTGGCGGCGGGGAGCGCGAGTGCGCCGAGCGCGACGGTGCCGGTGAGGGCGGCGGTGGCGGTGAGCCCTTCGCGTACGCGCCTGGTGAGGAAGAGGTACGCGATGAAGACCGCCGGTGTGAGCTTGATCCCGGCGGCGATGCCGATCGCGAAGCCCTTGCCCACGGCGCCGGGGGGTCTGGTGAGGTCCCAGAGGATCAGGCAGGCGAGGGCGAGGTTGATCTGCCCGAAGAGGAGGGTCTGGAAGACGGGCTCGAGCCAGAGGGCGAGGGCGGTGGCGGTGAGGAGGGGGGTGAGGCGGGTGGGGAGTGCGGCGAGGCGGCAGGAGAGGTGGACGAGGAGCGCGAGGAGGGCGATGTTCCCTGCGATGAAGGTGAGCTTGAGGGCGGGGAGGGGGAGCCAGGTGGTGGGTACGAAGAGGATGGCGGCGAAGGGTGGGTAGGTGGCCGGGAGGTCCCACTCGGTGACGGTGAACCCGTAGAGATCGCCGCCGTTGGCAACGGCGGCGCCTTCGGCTCGGTAGACGAGGGTGTCGGCCATGGGGATGCGTTGGGCCAGGCAGAGGGTGGCGAGGGCGGCGAGGCTGATGGCGAGAAGAAGGGCGGCGGCTGCGGGCGCGGGCACGGGGGCCTTGACGTAACGTGACGCGACACTCACAGACGGTTCCTCCACGGCGGTGACCCTAGTGGATCTCGGCGTTGCCTGCGGGTGCGTGCGCCTGTGGGTGCGGTGCCGCGCCGGTATGTCCGTCCTCGCTATCGTCCGGTGGCCGCGGGGCTACTTCGGCCCCGGAGCGCCGCGAACCGTGCTCCGGGCGGACATACCGCCACGTCCCCTCGCGTCTCGATGCCGACCGCGGGTGCGTGGGTCCCGGGCGCCTGTCGGCGGCATGTCGCACCTGCCGACGCCAACCGCCCCCAACCCGCACGCCCCACCCCACCAACCTGTACGCCCCACCCCACCCCGGCCTGGACGTTCCCACCGACCCCGAGCCTGGACGTTCCCCACCCACCCCAGCGGCTCCTTCCCCGCCCACGCCGGGTCTGTCGTTCCCTACCCACCCCGAGCCTGGACGTTCCCCACCCACCCCGAGCCTGTACGTTTCCCACCCACCCCGGACCTGTACGTTTCCCACCCACCCGGTGTGCACGTTCCCCACCCACCCCCGGAGCCTGGACGTTCCCCACCCACCCCGGGTCTGCACGTTCCCCACCCACCCGGTGTGCACGTTCCCCACCCACCCCGAGCCTGGACGTTCCCCACCCACCCCGGCGGTTTCTTCCCCACCCGCCCCCATCCGTACGGACAACCCACCCACCCCCTGGCACCGCGGGGCAATCGGGTGGGTGGGTGGGAAAGGCTTGTTCGGTCAGGGGAGGCTGCGGGGTGATCGGGCGGGTGGGTGGGAGAGGCTTGTTCGGGGGGAAGGCTGGGGGGTGGTGTGAATGAGGGTTCGTGCCCGGGCGGCGGGGGACGCGATACCGTCGGCCTATCGGGTACAAAGGGCGGGTCGTCAACGGGGCCGCCCCGGAGGGGACTTCGTGGGGATCGAGAGCGATCAGCTCGTCTTCGACTATCTGAGCCGCGTCGGCGACCTGGCCCAGCAGCGCCAGCTGCCGTCAGGCACCCGCATGCGCCTGGTCTCAGAACTGCGGAACCAGATCGACCGGAGCCGGGCGAAGACCACGGTCGACAGCCCGGCAGCGATACGCCGCATCCTGGATCGTCTCGGCACTCCCGAGGAGCTGGTCGAAGCGGCGGGTGCGGGCGGAGGCGTAGGAACAGGCGCAGGTTCCACGGACACGACACGTCCCGCCGTCCCCACCCAGCGCACATCGGAACCGAAGGAACGCGAACGCCCCAAGCGCCTGCGCCGCGTGGTTCCCCGACCCCGCCCGGCGGCGGAGGAACCGGAGTTGCCCGAGGAGGATCACCTGCCCTCCCCGCCGCACCTCGCAGGCACGGACGAGCTCGGTGAGAGTGGCTCCGAGCCCGACTGGTGGCGAGTGGACAGCAGTCCCTTCGGCCCCGCCGACAGCGTGCCGGGCTTCACCGGCGGCGTAGAGATCCCGGAAATCCTCAAGCCCCCGCCAAAGAAGCGCGAGGGAGAAGTAGAGGAAGAGGAAGGGGGGGAGGCTGAAGTTGATGACGATGAGGAGTGGGAGGAAGAAGAGGAGCCTGGACTTAGGGCGCGGCGGCGTATCCGTTTTCCCCGCCCCGCGGCACGAGCCGCCGACCCCGCCGCGCCACGCTTCACCAACCCCCTCCTCCTGCTCGCCGCAGCCCTCCTCACCGTCGGCGCCGTCCTCGGCAACTGGCTTGCCCTGGGCGGTGGCTGGCTCCTTGCCTACGTCTCGCGCAGGCTGAGCCGTGCCGAGGCGAAGTGGGCCGTCATCGGGCTGCCGGGGCTTTCCGTGGCGGCGGGGATCACCTGGCTGTGGGGGAGGAACGAAGGCCGCTGGGGCGATCCCATCAGCGACGGACACATGAGCGACGCGATGGCCGAGACCTGGCCGTGGGTGGTGCGCGGCGCGGCCGTCGCCTCCGCGCTCTACCTGTTGTGGAGATCGCAACGGCAACGGCCCTGAGCCGGACGGGGGTTACTGCTTCGTGAGGGACTTCTGCATCTCGTCCAGGATCTTGTTCGCCGCCGTGTAGCCGATGCCCTGGATCCACAGTTCGTCGTCGACGGTGTGGACGTTGCCCTTCTTCACCGCGCCCATGTTCTTCCACAGGCTGCTGCCGACGGTCTGCGTCTGCTTGGACTTCTTCGGATCGCCGTACGTGGACCGGAAGATGACATCCGCGTCGGCGAGGTCGATCTTCTCGGGCGACACGTCGTACGAGAAGCCGTCCTTGGCCTTCGCCGCGATGGCCGGGCGGCCCAGACCCACGTCCTTGAGGAGCGTGGCGATGTACGTCTGCTCGCCGTAGATGCGGATGTCCGCGCCCTCCACGAAGCGGACGACGTTGACCTCCGTCGCCTTGGCCTTCGCCGGGCCGCCGACGGCGGTGGTGACCTTCTTGGCGTGCGCGTCGTAGGCGGAGACGACCTTCTTCGCCTCGGGCTTCTTGCCGAGCGCGTCGGCGTGCGTCTGGAAGTTCTGCTTCCAGGGGTAGCCGGTGTTCTCCGTCATCACGGTCGGCGCGATCTGCTTGAGCTGGTCGTACTTCGCGGCGTGCCGGATCTTGCTGGTGAGGATGACGTCCGGATTGAGGGCCGCGATGGCCTCCATGTTCGGGTTCAGCATCTCGCCGACGTCCTTGATGCCGCTGACCTCGTCCTTGGGCAGGTAGCTCGGGAAGCCCGACGACGCCTCGACGTGCGTGGAGCCGACCGGCTTCACGCCCAGCGTGATCGCGGAGTCCAGCTCGGCCGTGTCCAGGACGACGACGCGCTTGGGGGAGACGGGGACCTTCACGTCACCCATGGCGGTCTTGACGACGTGCGTCTTGCCGGAGCCCGAGCCCGAGCCGGAGCCGGAGTCCTTGTCGGAGTCCGACGAGCCGCAGGCGGAGAGCGCGAGCGCGCCGCTGAGGGCGAGCGCCCCGGCGGCGAGCGCGCGGCGGCGGTTCGTGGAACTGGTCTTGGTGGTCATGGCTTGTGGGCCACCTTTCGGTCGGACGGGGATTGCGTACGCGGCTCGGCGGCCCACGGGGCCCCGGGAACGACCAGGGGCGACCCTGTCACCGGATCCGGTACCACCACACACTCCAGACCGAACACCTCGCGCACGAGATCCTCGGTGACGACATCGGCGGGCGCGCCCTCGGCGACGATCCGGCCCGTCCTCATGGCGACGAGGTGGTCGGCGTACCGGGCGGCCTGGTTGAGGTCGTGCAGCACCACGACCACGGTCCGGCCGCGTTCACCGTCCGGTCCGTCGGCGGCCAACTGGCGCACCAGGTCGAGCACTTCGACCTGGTGCGAGATGTCGAGGTACGTCGTCGGCTCGTCCAGGAGCAGGATGTCCGTCTCCTGCGCGATGGCCATCGCGATCCACACCCGCTGCCGCTGACCGCCCGACAGCTCGTCCACGGACCGTTCGGCGAGCGCGGCGACATCGGTACGTTCCATCGCCTCCGTCACGGCCCGCTCGTCCTCGTCGGACCACTGCTGCCACCAGTGCTGATGCGGCTGGCGTCCGCGTGCGACGAGGTCGGCGACGGTGATCGCCTCGGGCGCGACGGGCGTCTGGGGGAGCAGTCCGATCTGCTGGGCGATCTTCTTGGTGGGGAGTTTGGCGAGCGCTTCGCCGTCGAGCAGGACCGCGCCGCTCTTGGGCTTGAGGAGGCGGCCCAGCGCGCGCAGGGTGGTCGACTTCCCGCAGGCGTTGGGGCCGACGATGACCGTGACCTTGCCGTCGGGGACCGCGAGTTCGAGCTCGTGCACGACTTCGCGGTCCTCGTAGGCGAGGGTCAGCTCGCGGGCGCTGAGGCGGGCGGCGGGGGCGGTCACGAGGTGCCTCCATTGCGGACGGAACGGCTTCGGACGATCAGCCAGATCAGGTACGGGGCTCCGACGGCCGCCGTGAGGACGCCGACCGGCAGCTCGGTGGGCGAGAAGAGACGCCGGGCAAGCAGGTCCGCCAGGACCACGATCAGCGCGCCGAGCAGCGCCGAGCAGAGCAGCGGGATCTGCGCGGTGCGGGTCATCCGGCGGGCGATCTGCGGGGCGAGCAGCGCCACGAAGTCGACGGGCCCCGCGGCGCCGGTCGCCACGGAGGCGAGGACGACGCCGAGCAGCACGAGACCGAGGCGTACGTGCCCGAGGCGCACCCCGAGCGCGGTCGCCGTGTCGTCGTCCATGGTCACCGAGCGCTGGGCGCGGGCGGCCCAGAACACGAACGGGAGCAGGACGAGCAGGGTCCAGGCGAGCGGCGTCGCCTCCGTCCAGCCGCGGCCGTTGAGCGAGCCCGTCATCCAGATCTGCGCCTGCTGGGCGACGAGATAGTCGCCCTTGGTCATGAAGAGCGTGGTGATGGACCGCAGGGCGATCGCGAAGCCGATGCCGATGAGTACGAAGCGGGTGGCGTGCAGGCCGCCCCGCCAGGCGAAGACGTACACGAGCGCGGCGGCGGCGATGCCGCCGAGCACCGAGAGGTAGGGCAGGACGCCGGCGGACGTGACCCCGAGGGTCATCGCCCCCACCGTAAGGGCGCTCGCTCCCTGGCTGATGCCGATGATGTCGGGGCTGGCCAGGGGGTTGCGGGCGACGGTCTGGATGAGCCCGCCCGCGACGCCGAAGGCGGCGCCGACGAGGAGGCCGACGACCATGCGGGGTTCGCGCAGCGTTCCCACGACCAGTTCGTCGGGGGACGGCTGCCCGAAGACGACCTTCAGGGCTTCGGCGGGCTGCACGAAGGCTTCGCCTATGCAGAGGTACGCGAGGCAGCTCGCGGCGAGGAGCAGGGCTAGACCGACTGCGGCCACGGCTGCACGCCGGTGGAGCAGGAAGGCAGCCTTCCCGAACCGCACCACTGCGTACCCGGCGGGTCGGATGCGGGTAATCGGGTGGGTGGGAGGGAGAGTTTCGCCGCGAAGCGGCGGTTCAGGAGATACCGAGGTCACGCCGCCACCGCCTTCCGGCGCACCAAGGTCACCAAGAACGGCACCCCGATGAGCGCGGTCATCACCCCGGCGGGAACCTCACTCGGCGGAAAGACGATCCGCCCCACGGTGTCGGAGACGAGAAGCATGACGGGCCCGAGGACAGCGGCCATGGGAAGCACCCAGCGATGCCCGCTGCCCACGATCGCGCGAGCGATGTGCGGGACCGCGAGGCCGATGAACGCGATGGGCCCGGCGGCCGCCACCCCCGCGCCGGTGAGCACGGTCGCCCCGAGCCCTCCGACGATCCGCACGGTCGCGACCTTCTGCCCGAGCCCCTTGGCCACGTCCTCGCCGAGGGCGAGCGCGTCGAGCCCGCGCGCCACGGACAGTACGAGCAGGAGCCCCACAAGCAGGAACGGCCATATCTGTCCGACGATCTCCGCGTCGCGCCCGGAGAGCGAGCCCACCTGCCAGAAGCGGAACTCGTCCAGGGCGGATGCCCTGGTGGTGAGGACCGCGGTGGTCAGGGAGACCAGGAGCGCGTTGATCGCGGCGCCGCCGAGTGCGAGCTTCACGGGGGTCGCCCCGCCCCGTCCGCTCGCGGCGATCGCGTACACCGCGACGGACGCGATGCCCGCGCCGACGAAGGCGTACCAGACGTATCCGGTCAGGGTGTGCACGCCCGCGAACGCGATCGCCATGACCACACCCACCGAGGCGCCCTGGCTGATGCCGAGGATGCCGGGGTCGGCGATGGGGTTGCGGGTGATGCCCTGCAGGACCGTGCCGGCGAGCGCGAGCGCGGCGCCGACCATCAGGCCGATGAGGGTGCGCGGCACCCGCATCTCGCGGATGACTTCGGCGGCGTCGCTGTGGCCGCCGTGCAGCAGGGCGTCGATGACGGCGGACGGCGCGATGGCGCGGGCGCCGACGGAGAGGCTGAGCAGGACCGCGAGCAGCAGGGCCACGACGGCCGCCGTCATCGCGACAGCGCGTCTGGCTGGCACACGCATCGGCTGAGCTCGTTTCGGGTCGGTAGGGCTGAGCAGGCGCAGCAGGGAGTGGGAAGCAGGGAGTAGAGAGCAGGGCGCAGGGCACAGGTGCGGTAAGGCTTGGCTAAGTCTAAGGGGGGCACCTCGGCGCCCGGACCCGGCCGGAGGCCTCGGCACAATGGCCCCATGACCTCACGCGTTCTGACGGTCGGCTTCGACCTCGACATGACCCTGATCGACTCCCGGCCCGGCATCAAGCAGGCCTTTCTGGCCCTGTCCGCCGAGACCGGGACGCACATAGACGCCGATCTCGCGATCTCCCGCCTCGGCCCGCCGCTTGAGCAGGAGCTGCGCCACTGGTTCCCCGAGGAGCGGATCCAGGAGATGGCTGATCGCTACCGTGAGATCTATCCCACATACGCCATCGCCCCCACCCTCGCCATGCACGGCGCCCGCGACGCGGTCGCGGCCGTGCGCTCCCACGGCGGCCGGGCGATCGTGGTGACTGCCAAGCACGAGCCGAACGCGAAGCTCCACCTGGCGCACCTCGGCATCGAGGCGGACGCGGTGATCGGCTGGCTCTGGGCCGAGGCGAAGGCGGATGCGCTGCGCGAGCACGACGCTGCGGTGTACGTCGGTGACCACACCGGTGATGTACGCGGCGCGCGTACGGCGGGCGCGCAGTCCGTCGCGGTGGCGACCGGGCCGTGCGACGCAGCGGAACTGCGCGCGGCGGGGGCGGATGTCGTGCTCACCGACCTGACGGAGTTCCCGGCCTGGCTCGACGCGTACGTCGCGGGCGGCGCCGTCAAGTAGCCGCTGAGAAGCCGCTAAGTAGCCGCGGATTTCGCCTGACGGCGCTGAACGGCGATACCGCGCAGCACTCCCGCCACGGCGATGAGGAATCCGACGCCCATCAGCATGCACACCGCGTAGGCGATGGAAGGGAAGGGTTCGGTGCCGAGGAACAGCGGGGCCACCGTGACCAGAGTGGCCACGGCTCCGACGAAGAAAACGATGGCTCCGGTCCGGACCAGGCCATCGCCCGGCCCGGCGGAATTCGCTTGGGTTTTGTCACGCACCCGACCAGGGTAGTTCCCAGCGCGAAGGAAGAATCCGGGGACGTCTTGTCACCGGCCCCCGGACCAATAGTCTTGGTGCCGGCGGGTCGGGCGACCCGCTGTAGTGCTATCCAGAGCCGTTTTCCGCGGCATAGACGCGTTCGACGACAAGTACGAGGACGAGGACTTCAGGTGCCTACCGGCAAGGTCAAGTGGTTCAACAGTGAGAAAGGCTTCGGCTTTCTCTCCCGCGATGACGGCGGCGACGTCTTCGTGCACTCCTCCGTACTGCCCTCAGGTGTCGACACACTCAAGCCCGGCCAGCGCGTCGAGTTCGGCGTCGTCGCGGGCCAGCGCGGTGACCAGGCCCTGTCGGTGACGATCCTCGACCCGACGCCGTCCGTCGCGGCGGCCCAGCGGCGCAAGCCCGATGAACTGGCGTCCATCGTCCAGGACTTGACGACGCTCCTCGAAAACATCACGCCGATGCTGGAGAAGGGGCGCTACCCCGACAAGGCGTCGGGCGCGAAGATCGCCGGCTTGCTCCGGGCCGTGGCGGACCAGTTGGACGTGTAGTCCTCAGTCGAAGGTGAGCGCATTCGGCGCGAGGGGCGGTACGAGCCCCTCCGCCGCGGCGCGCGTCAGCAACCCGCGGATCGCCGCGTAGCCGTTCTCGCCGAGGTCCGCCGTGAACTCGTTCACGTACAGGCCGATGTGCTGGTCGGCGACGGCCGGGTCCATCTCCTGGGCGTGCTCCCGCACGTAGGGGCGCGAGGCCTCGGGGTCGTCCCAGGCCATCCGCACCGAGGTGCGGACGGTGTCCGCGAGCTGCCGCAGGCGCTCGGCCCCGAGGGACCGCTTGGCGATGATCGCGCCCAGCGGAATGGGCAGACCCGTCGTGCGCTCCCAGTGCTCACCCATGTCGGCAAGGCAGTTGAGGCCGTAGTTCTGGTAGGTGAAGCGTGCCTCGTGGATGACGAGGCCCGCGTCGACCTTGCCGTCCCGCACCGCGGGCATGATCTGGTCGAAGGGCAGCACCACGATCTCGCCCACGCCACCGCTCAGGGTGTCCGCTGCCCAGAGCCGGAACAGCAGGTACGCCGTCGACTTCTCGCTGGGCACCGCGACCGTCTTGCCGGTCAGGTCGACCCCGGCCTCCCGGGTCAGGACCAGCGGCCCGCAGCCGCGCCCGAGCGCCCCACCGCAGGGCAGCAGCGCGTACTCGTCGAGGACCCAGGGCAGCACGGCGTACGACACCTTCAGGATGTCGAACTCGCCGCGCTCGGCCATGCTGTTGGTGATGTCGATGTCGGCGAACGTGACGTCAAGGCCGGGGGCGCCGGGCACCCGGCCGTGCGCCCAGGCGTCGAAGACGAACGTGTCGTTCGGGCAGGGCGAGTAAGCGATCTGCAGGGGGTTCGGGTTCGCGTCCTGCGTCGCGGGCGATTCAGTCATGCCGTTTCCAACTCTCCAGTACGGGCGCGAATTTCCCGAACGCGCCTCCCAGCGCGCCGAGCGCCTCGCCGATCCGCCAGGCTCCGCGGTCCCGAGGACCGACGGCGTTGGAGACCGCGCGTATCTCCAGGACGGGCAGTGCGTACGCGGCGGCGGCCTCGGCGACGCCGAACCCCTCCATGGCCTCGGCGAGCGCCCGGGGATGGCGCCGCCGCAGCTCGGCGGCGCGCTCGGCGGAGCCGGTCACGGTGGAGACGGTCAGGACGGTGCCGGTGAGACCGCCACAGGCAGCGGCCAATTCCCGTACGAGGGAAAGGGGAGGCTGGTGGGTGACGGCGCCGAACCCCAGTTCGGTGACGGGCAGGAACCCGTCGGGCGTCTCGGCGCCCAGATCGGCCGCGGTGATCTCGTCGGCGAGGACGAGGGAACCGATGGGCGCGTCGGGCTGGAAGCCGCCGCCGATTCCGGTGGAGATCACCAGGTCGTACGTGCCGCGCGCGAGGGCGGCTGCCGTGTGCGCCCCGGCGGCGGCGGGCCCGACACCGACGGCGACGGCGTCGGCGTACGGGGGCAGCAGGTCAGCCACCGCGTCCCGTTCGGCGGGGACCGCGGTGGCTACCAGTACGCGGAGCGAGGACCGCGAGGGAGCGGTCAGGAGTCCTTCTTGAGCTTGAACGACCACAGGCCCGTCGCCTTGGCCGAAGAGCCCTTGCCGCCCTCAAGGAGGCTGACGGTGGTGGCGTTGGCGCCGCCGCCGTACTGCTGGTTGAAGAAGACGCTGCCGGGGATGACGACGTACGTCTTCTTGCTGGCCTCGGTGAGCGGCTGACCGTTCATCAGGAGCGTCCAGCCCTTCTCGGCGACCTCGGGGTCGACGCCGAAGCGGACCTTCTCGTCGGGGTCGACCTTGATGGACTTGACGTCCGTGTCCTTGAGGCAGCCCTGCAGCTGGGACTGCTCGAGCTCCTTGCCGTCGTTGTAGCAGGAAGCCTCGGAGTTCACCGAGTTGCTGCCGACCGTGACGGTGGCGAGCGGCGTCGGCTTGTCGCAGGCCGACAGGACGAGGAGTCCGGCGGAGACAGCGCCAATGGCGGCCACGGAACGGCGACGGCGCGCCGAGCTGTGAACGAGTGCGGCTCCGCCGCGGAGCAGGGAGGTCATGGGCGAAGGCTATCGGGCACCCCGTGCCGTCCCGCCACGTGGGGGTCGCGGCGTGCCGCTCTCCTTGATTTGTCGGGTTCACGCCACCCGTGGGCGTTTCCCGCCGTGCCGGGCCGCCGAGAGCAGGCCCCGCGCGGTCGTCAGCCAGCCGATGGCGACGATCGTCGCGGCCACCGAGAGCCCCAGTGATCCGATCAGCGGCAGGGCCATGCCGATCCCGCCGCCCACCACCCACGCCATCTGAAGGATGGTCTCCGAGCGGGCGAAGGCGGAGGTCCGCACCTCTTCCGGCACGTCCCGCTGGATCAGCGCGTCCAGGGACAGCTTCGACATGGCCTGCGCGAAGCCCGCCACCGCGCCGAGGCAGGCGACGCCCACCGCCCCGAAGAACACCGCGGCGGCGATCGCCACGCCGAGGACGACGGCGACGACGGTCACGATGATGACTTCGGGCGCCCGTGACTTCAGCCCGGCACCGGCGGCCGTGCCGAGCGCGTTGCCCACGCCTGCCGCGACGCCCACTATCCCCAGGGACACCGCCGCGCTCTGGCCGCCGAGCGGTTCCTCGCGCAGCAGGAAGGCGAGGAAGAAGATGAGGAAGCCGGAGAGACACCGCAGGGACGCGTTCACCGTGAGGGCGTGCGTGACGGCGGGCCCGACCGTACGCAGTCCGAGGCGCCGCTTCTTGGACGTGTCCGCCGCGGCTTCGGCGCGGGCGTGCAGATGCAGATGCTCCTCGTCGGCCGCGAGCAGCGCCTTGTGCTCGCCCTTCGCCGAGTCGACCTTGGGCGGCAGCGAGAGGGAGAGGAACATCCCGACGATGAAGAGCACGAAGGCGCCGTACAGCGGCCAGCGCGGCCCGAGCGCCTGCAGCCCCGCGCCGATGGGAGCGGCGATACCGGTCGCGAGCAGCCCACCGAGCGTGACTCTGGAATTGGCTTTGACCAGGGAGAAGCCCTTGGGAAGCAGCCGGGGCACCACGGCACTCCGTACGACTCCGTACGCCTTGGACGCGACCAGGACGCCGAGCGCGGCGGGATAGAGCTCCAGGCTCCCGGTGATCACCGCTTCGGACAGCAGCAGGGCCAGCAGGGCGCGGGCCAGCATCGCGGCGCCCATCGCGTAGCGGCGGCCGTGCGGGAGGCGGTCCAGGAGGGGGCCGATGACGGGGGCGAGCAGAGTGAAGGGCGCCATCGTGATGGCGAGATAGAGGGCGACGCGGCCACGCGCCTCGTCCGTCGGTACGGAGAAGAACACGGTCGACGCGAGCGCGATGGTGATCATGACGTCGCCCGCGCCGTTCACGGCGTGCAGCTCGATGAGCTTGCCGAGCCCCGACTCGCCCGCGCCGTGCGCGTGTGTGGCCTTGCGGATGCCGCGGGCCGTGCCGGTGAAGGGCAGGTGCAGGGCGCGGCCGACCCAGCGGGCGGCCCGGTTCAGTACCGGACTGCGTCCGCTGACCCCATGGGACGACGACCTTGCGGCAGCCACCTCGTCATAGTGCCCCTTAAAGGGGCGCACTAGCGCGCATACGCTGCGGGGCAATCGGGCGGGGGCACAAAATCCGCTCCGGGGCAGCTCCCGGCAATCGGGTGGGCGGACGGGAAATCCGCCGCGAAGCGGCGACGGAGCGGCCCCGAGGCAGAGGGGCGGGCACGCCGGTGTAGGCCCAGGGGCCAGGAGAAGGTAGCGTGCGTAGCGCGCCTGCGGCGGTTGTTCTTGGCCGCGCGCCTCTCGGTCATCCCGCAGAATGGATGACGTAGGTGCGCCCGAGGACGTTCGGGCGCGGACGTCGACGCGGCCCTCCGGTCCGCTCCGTCCGCACCCCCGCGTATGGGTGGCGCACTCGTGAGACGGCGTAGGAGAGAAGCGATACCTGTGAGCGCAGCGACAACGCGAAGCCGTACCCCGCGTACCCCGCGTACTCCCGACCGCCTGTGCGCCGAGGCGGTGGGACTGGCCCGGGACGCGGCCGAAGAAGCCGCCGCGCCCGGTGTGGTCGGTGAGCATGTCGAGGCCGTGGTCGAGGGTGACCGCGTCGTCACGCACCTGTTCGAGTGCAAGGACTTCGGCTACCGGGGCTGGCGCTGGGCCGTGACGGTGGCCCGCGCCTCGCGCGCCAAGGTCGTCACGCTCGACGAGACGGTGCTGCTTCCCGGCCCCGACGCACTCCTTGCCCCCGAGTGGGTGCCGTGGAGCGAGCGGCTGCGCCCCGGTGACATGGGCCCGGGGGACCTGCTCCCCACGGACGCGGAGGACCTGCGCCTGGAGCCCGGCTACTCGGGCGAGGAGGAGCCGCCGCCGAACTCCGTGTTCTCGGAGGAGATGGCGGAGCTGGTCGAGGCGGAGGACGCGGAAGTGACGGCGGGTCCGCCCGCCGAGCTGCCGGCGGCGCCCGCGCGCGGCTCGATCGCCGCGATCGCCGACGAACTGGGCATGCGCAGGGCGCGTGTCCTCTCCCGCTACGGCCTGCATGCCGCGGCCGACCGCTGGGAGGAGTCGCACGGCGCGAAGACGGCGATGGCCCAGGCGGCGCCCGCGTCCTGCGTCAGCTGTGGCTTCCTCGCCCCGATCGGCGGATCGCTCGGCCAGGCGTTCGGTGTGTGCGCGAACGAGTTCGGTCCGGCGGACGGGCATGTCGTGTCCCTCGCGTACGGCTGCGGGGGCCACTCGGAGGCGGCCGTGATGCCGAAGCCGTCGCGACCTGCCGCGCCCGTCCTCGACGAGACCCGGGTGGACGTCCTCCCGCTGCGCCCGGCCCCCGACTCGGGCTCGGTCCCCCTGGAGGGGACGGCGGAGGACCTCGGCCACTCCTGAGCTCCCGCTGGGGGCGCCGGATCCTGGGGTTACCCCCTACGGGCGGGCTGCCGTGCCCCTGCGGGCGGGGCTGACCGTGCTTCTCCGCCCGCGCTCCGCGCGGGATCTCCCCCACCCACCCACCCGATCACCCCGCGGCGCGCCTTGCCGCGCTCCGCGCGGATCTTTCCCGCCCACCCACCCGATCACCCCGCGGTGCGCCTTGCCGCGCTCCGCGCGGATCTTTCCCGCCCACCCACCCGATTGCCCCGCAGTGCGACTTCCCGCGCTCCGCGCAGACCTCCCCGCCCACCCGCCCGTTTACCCCGCATCGGCGAGCTGCGGGGTAAACGGGCGGGTGGGCGGG
>NZ_BAAAUG010000038.1:28446-50790 GCF_039533825.1 Streptomyces rectiviolaceus | reverse complement strand
CGCGCGGAGCGCGGGGTAGGCGACCACCGGGCCGGAGGTGGCACGCTGCCTCTGCGGGGCGCAGTGCTCCTACAGGCACCCTGCGCTGCGGGGTAATCGGGTGGGTGGGCGGGAGAGATCCCGCGCGGAGCGCGGGGTAGACGGCCACCGGGCCGCAGGTGGCACAGTGCCCCTACAGGCGCCCTGCGCTGCGGGGTGATCGGGTGGGTGGGTGGGAAGATCCGCGCGGAGCGCGGGTGTGTCTCCTTCGCCGCGCAGCGGTTGGACGCGCGCCGGAGGCGTAGGCGTGGCCCCGTAGGGGAGGTGAGACCCGGCCAGTCGGGGGGCTGGCGCCCATCGGGGGGACGTCAGGACGCGATACCGTTCGCCCCGCGAACCAAGCGAGGGAGACGACACCGTGAGCAAGACCGTGCGGCCGGCGGCCGAGGGTACTGACCCGTTCGGCACGGCACGGCTCCGCCGGGGCGTCCTCGACGCCTGGGCGGCGAGTCCGGCCAGGTTCCGCGAGGACGCCAACGCCGAGGAGGACCTCGCCCTCGGCGGGTACCGGGACCGCCTGGTCGTCGAACTCGCCCAGAACGCCGCCGACGCGGCGGCCCGCGCAGGCGCCCCGGGGCGGCTCGCCCTCACCCTCCGGGACGGAGTCCTCGCCGCCGCCAACAAGGGCGCCCCCCTCGACGCCACCGGGGTCGAATCCCTCTCCACCCTCCGCGCCTCCGCCAAGCGGGAGGAGCAGAACAACGGCGCCGTCGGCCGGTTCGGCGTCGGCTTCGCCGCCGTGCTCGCCGTCTCGGACGAGCCCGCCCTCGTCGGCCGTACCGGCGGCGTCCGCTGGTCCCTGGGCGAGGCCCGCGAACTCGCCGCCGACACCGCCCGGTTCAGCCCCGGGCTCGGGGACGAGATCAGGCGCCGCGACGGGCACGTACCCCTGCTGCGGCTGCCCTTCGCCGCCGAAGGGACCGCCCCGGACGGGTACGACACCGTCGTCATCCTGCCGCTGCGCGACGCCGCCGCCGAGGACCTCGTCGCACGGCTGCTCGACGGGATCGATGACGCTCTCCTCCTCGCCCTTCCCGGCCTCGAAGAAGTCGTCGTCCAGGTCGGGGACCAGACGCCCCGCACCCTGCGCCGCACCGCTGAACCCGGATCCGGGCACGTCGATGTGTCCGACACCCGCGACGGCACCACCCGCTGGCGGACTGTCAGCAAGCAAGGCCCCCTGGAGCAGGACCTCCTCGCCGACCGGCCCGTCGAGGAGCGGCTGCGGCCCCACTGGTCCGTCACCTGGGCCGTACCCACCGACCGTGAGGGCGCCCCGCAGCCGCCCCGCAGCGCCCCCGTCCTGCACGCGCCGACCCCGAGTGACGAGCCGCTCGGGGTGCCTGCCCTGCTCATCGCCTCGTTCCCTCTCGACACGACCCGGCGGCACGCGGCGCCCGGACCCCTCACCGACTTCCTCGTGCAGCGCGCGGCCGACGCGTACGCCGAACTCCTCGCCGACTGGCGGCCCGTCGGGGAAGGCATCATCAGCCTCGTCCCCGGCCCGCTCGGCAAGAGCGAACTGGACGGCGCGCTGCGCCAGGCCATCCTCGACCGGCTGCCCCGCACCGCATTCCTGCCGCCCGCGGTGGAGGCCGTCCCCCAAGAGGACCCCGACGTACCCGACGTACCCGAGTGGGAGGTCCCCGTCGCGCTGCGGCCGCGTGACGCGGAGGTCGTGGAGGGCGCGGGCGCCGAGACCGTACGCGTGCTCGCGGACGTGCTGCCGAGCCTGCTTCCCGCCGGACTTGAGCGGCGCGCCGAGCTGCGCACCCTCGGCGTCGCCCGCGTCCCGCTGACCGAGGCGATCGACCGGCTTGCCGGGCTCGAGCGGGAGCCTGGCTGGTGGCGGCGGCTTTACGACACCCTCGCCGGTGTCGACCCCGACCGCCTCACCGGGCTTCCTGTCCCGCTCGCCGACGGGCGCACCACCATCGGGCCTCGCCAGGTCCTCCTGCCCGTCATCGGCGACGACAGCGACCCCGCCGCCCTCGTCCGCCTCGGCCTGAAGGTCGCGCACCCCGATGCCGTGCATCCCCTCCTGGAGAAGCTCGGCGCCCTGCCCGCCACGCCCCGCGCCGTCCTGACGACCCCGCAGGTCCGCGCCGCCGTCGCCGCGTCGCTCGACGACGACACGTGGGACGAGGACGCGCCGGACGCCGAGGAGCTGGCGGACATCGTGCTCTCGCTCGTGCGCGACGCGAACCTCGCGCCCGGCGACGAGCCCTGGCTCGGCGCGCTCGCGCTCCCCGACGACGAGGACGGCGATCTCGCTCCCGCCGGTGAACTCGTCTTTCCCGGCAGCGCCTTCGCCCAGGTCATGCGCGAGGACGAACTCGCCACGGTGGACGCCGAGCTCGCTGAGCGCTGGGGCGAGCAGCCCCTCGCGGCGTGCGGTGTGCTCGCCACGTTCGCGCTGGTCCGCGCCACGGACGTCGTACTCGACCCTGACGAACTGGAGCCGCGCGACGGCGACTTCGCCGAGCCCGACGACGCCGGTCTGCTCGACGCGGTCGACGTGTGGTGCGAGGACGTGCTCGACCGGATCCCGGAGACGCCCGTGCCGCCGGTCGCCACCGAGATCATCGCCGTACGGGATCTGGATCTGGTCGACGAGGACTGCTGGCCGCAGGCCCTGGCGATGCTCTCGCGCCCGCCGCTGCGGGACGCGCTGACGCAGCCGCTGCGGATCCTGCTCCCGGACGGCACGACGGAGACCGTCCGTTCGTACACGGCCTGGTGGCTGCGCGGGAATCCGGTGCTCGGCGGTCGGCGCCCCGCCGGTCTTCGGGCATCGGGCGGCGACCCGCTGCTCGAAGGGCTCTACGACGCCGCCGACGCGTCCGGTTTCGACGACGAGCAGGTGCTCCGCGCGCTCGGCGTCCGCACGTCGGTCGCCGCCCTCCTGGAGGAGCCCGGCGGCGCCGCCGAGCTGCTCGACCGGCTCGCGGACCCGGAGAGGACCGTTTCGGCGGCCCAACTGCACGCGCTGTACGGCGCCCTGGCCGATCTGGACCCGGAGCAGGTGACGCTGCCGGACGATGTGCGGGCGGTCGTGGACGGCGAGGTCGTGGTGGTCGACGTGGCGGACGCGGTCGTCGCCGACGCCCCGGACCTGCTGCCGCTTGCCGGGGGTATGGCGCTGCTGCCCGTGCAGCCCCGCAAGGCGGCGGACCTGGCCGAGCTGTTCCAGGTGCGCAGGCTGAGCGAGACGGCGGCCGTGGAGCCCGCGGGGGAGGGTGAAGAGCATCCGGTGCCGGAGTCGGTCCGTACGCTGCTCGGTCCGGCCACCCCGGAGACGTACATCGAGCACGAGGAACTGATCGCCGGCGGCGTCGAGCTTGACTGGCGCCGGACGCCGGACGGCACCATCCACGCCGCCACGCTGGAGGGCGTCGCCGCCGGTCTCGCCTGGGCGGCGGGCCAGTGGCCGCGCCGCTTCGAGGTCGCGGCGCTGCTGGAAGATCCCTCCCGGACGGATGAGCTGGAGCGGGACCGCTGGTTCGACTGAGGGCACTTGAAGGCAACCGGATGGACCGGCTTCGCTCGACCGACGCCGACCGCGAGGACCAGCGCGACCAGTCGCTGACCACGGCCTCGCGGGTGTTCGTCGCCCTGATGCGCCACGACACGAGCGCCCGCGCACTGCTTCTGGCCATACCGGACGTCTTCCCTTGGGCGCGGCACCTGGCGGAGCCGGAGATCCGGGAGGACCTCGACCGCAACGCCGCCGAGGTCATCGCCGGCTGGCGTGCCACGGCCCGCATCAAGGCAGACCCGGCCGAGTACCGCACGCACCCCAAGGACACCGAAAGCCGTTGACCCAGGGGCCCTACGCCGGAAAGCGGCGGCCCACCCAGCGGAAGATGACCTCGATGACCAGTGAGGCCGCCGCCGCGATCGCGACCGCCGCCCACGGCATCGTCGTGCCCACCAGCTTCAGTTGGAAGAAGTCCTGAAGCCACGGCACGGTGAGCACCAGCAGGAAGCCGAGACCCATCGTGCCGATCAGGCCGAGCCGCCACCACGTGTAGGGGCGGGCGATGATCGCGAGCACCCACATGGCGATCAGGAACAGCGCCAGCGTGGCCGCGCTGGTCTCGGCTTCCCGCGCGCCCGCCCCTTCGTAGTGGTGGCGCGCCAGGAGGTACGTACAGAAGGTGGCGACGCCCGCGACGACACCGCCCGGGATCGCGTACCGCATGACCCTTCGTACGAAGTGGGGCTTGGCCCGCTCCTTGTTGGGCGCGAGGGCGAGGAAGAACGCCGGGACGCCGATCGTCAGCGTCGAGAGCAGAGTGAGGTGGCGGGGCAGGAACAGGTACTCCACCTGTGAGCAGACCACCAACAGCGCGATGACGACCGAGTAGACGGTCTTCACCAGGAACAGCGTCGCCACCCGCGTGATGTTGCCGATGACCCGGCGGCCCTCCGCGACCACCGAGGGCAGCGTCGCGAAGCTGTTGTTCAGGAGCACGATCTGGGCGACCGCCCGCGTCGCCTCCGAGCCCGAGCCCATCGAGACGCCGATGTCGGCGTCCTTCAGGGCGAGGACGTCGTTCACGCCGTCGCCCGTCATCGCGACTGTGTGGCCGCGTGACTGGAGGGCGCCCACCATGTCGCGCTTCTGCTGGGGGGTGACGCGGCCGAAGACGGAGTTGGCGTCCAGCTCCTCGGCCATCTCGCCCTGTTCGGTGGGCAGGCGGCGGGCGTCCACCGTGTTCTCCGCGCCCGGCAGGCCCAGCTTCCCCGCGACCGCGCTCACCGAGACCGCGTTGTCACCGGAGATGACCTTGGCGCTGACGTCCTGCTCCTCGAAGTACCGCAGGGTGTCGGCAGCGTCAGGGCGCAGCCGCTGCTCCAGGACGACCAGGGCGGTGGCGCGGGCCCCCGCGGCGACGTCCGGGTCGTCCAGTTCACCGGCGGCGCGGGCGAGGAGCAGCACGCGCAGGCCCTGCTGGTTGAGGTCCTCGATCTCGGCGAGGGACGGGTCACCGTCGGGCAGCAGCACATCGGGGGCGCCGAGCAGCCACGTCGAGTCGTTGCCGTCGCCCTCGCTGAAGGAGGCGCCGCTGTACTTACGGGCCGAGGAGAAGGGCAGCGACTCGGTGCAGCGCCACTCCTCGCTGTCGGGGTAGGAGTCGATGATCGCCTGGAGCGACGCGTTCGGCCGCGGGTCGGACTCGCCGAGGGCGCCCAGGACCCTGCGTACGTACGCCTCTTCCGTGCCGTTCAGCGGACGCAGCTCGGTGACGTCCATGCCGCCCTCGGTGAGGGTGCCCGTCTTGTCGAGGCAGACCGTGTCGACGCGGGCCAGGCCCTCGATCGCGGGGAGCTCCTGGACGAGGCACTGCTGGCGGCCGAGGCGGATCACGCCGATCGCGAAGGCGACCGAGGTGAGGAGCACGAGCCCCTCGGGGATCATGGGGACGATCCCGCCCACGGTGTAGGCGATGGACTCCTTGAAGTTGTCGTCCTTGACGACGAGCTGGCTGATGATGAGGCCGATCGAGGTCGGGACCATCAGCCACGTCACGTACTTGAGGATCGTGGAGATACCGGTGCGCAGCTCGGAGTGGACGAGCGTGAAGCGGCTCGCCTCCTCGGCGAGCTGAGCCGCGTACGCCTCGCGGCCGACCTTCGTCGCGGTGAACGCGCCGCCGCCCGCGACCACGAACGAGCCCGACATCATCCTGTCGCCGGGCTTCTTGATGACCGGGTCGGCCTCACCGGTCAGGAGCGACTCGTCGACCTCCAGGCTGTCGGTCTCGACCGCCTCGCCGTCCACGACGATCTTGTCGCCGGGGCCCAGCTCCACGAGGTCGCCCAGGACGATCTCGGAGGTGGAGATCTGGGCGGCCATGCCGCCGCGCCGCACGGTGGGCTTGGCCTCGCCGATGACCGCGAGTCCGTCCAGGGTCTTCTTGGCGCGCAGCTCCTGGATGATGCCGATGCCCGTGTTGGCGATGATGACGAAGCCGAAGAGGGAGTCCTGGATCGGCGCGACGAAGAGCATGATCACCCAGAGCACGCCGATGATCGCGTTGAAGCGGGTGAAGACATTCGCCCGGACGATCTCGGTGGTCGAGCGCGAACTGCGGATGGGTACGTCGTTGACCTCGCCGCGTGCGACCCGCTCTGCGACCTCGGCGGGGCTGAGACCCGTCGCGCGTCCGGTGGGTGGTGCCACCGGGTGGACCGGGTCGAGTTCGGCGCCCGCGTCGATATGCGTCATGCCCTCGACGGTACGGGCGGGATGGGGGGTTCACCCCTCGAGTGCCCCAAAGATCCGACCACAGTAGGACGTGGACACACCCGTGGTTGTACGGGTGGCTCCCCGGGCGCGGCTACTCCGCCGTGGCAGCCGTCGCCGCCTTGCGCTCCGCGTCCCGCTTGATCGCCGCGTCACGGCCCCGCACGTACCAGATACCGATCAGGCCGAGGCCCGCTCCGGCCAGGCAGGTCCACACCCACCAGGTGGCGTCGCGGTCGTCGAACCAGCCGTAGAACGGCAGCTGCACCAGGAAGAGGACGAACCAGAGGATCGTGCCGCCCGTGATGGTGGCGACGACGGGGCCCTCCAGGGGCTCCGGCGCGTCGTGCTTGGGTGTCCACTTCTCCATGGCCACAGCTTATGCCTGGCCCCTGAGCCTTGAGCCGGAGCCCTCACGCGGGCCTGCGTTTCCCTTGCGCCCCAAGGGTCTACGCGCGGAGATAGCGATTTCTCCCTCATGTATTCATACTGAAACGGCTCATTAATGGCCGATTGCTTTCGTACGAATCTACGAGTTCGTTCGAGTTCGGCGCATCTCCCTCATCACAGGTCATCGAGGTCCCCCATGTCCCCCTCGGCCACCGCTCCGGTCGACGCCAAACCGCCGCATCCGAATGCCCCGCAGGGGGGCCTCGACCGGTACTTCAAGATCACGGAGCGTGGCTCGACCCTGGTCAGGGAAGTCCGCGGCGGCTTCGCCACCTTCTTCGCGATGGCCTACATCATCGTGCTGAACCCGATCATCCTGGGCAGCGCGAAGGACATGTACGGACACCAGCTCGACAACGGCCAGCTGGTGACCGCGACCGCCCTGGTCGCCGCCTTCACCACGCTGCTCATGGGCGTCATCGGCAACGTCCCGATCGCGCTCGCCGCGGGCCTGGGCGTGAACACCGTGGTCGCCCTCCAGCTCGCGCCGCGCATGTCGTGGCCCGACGCGATGGGCATGGTCGTCCTCGCGGGCTTCGTCGTGATGCTGCTCGTGGCGACCGGCCTGCGGGAGCGCGTGATGAACGCCGTGCCGCTCGGCCTGCGCAAGGGCATCGCGATCGGCATCGGCCTCTTCATCATGCTGATCGGCCTCGTCGACTCCGGCTTCGTCTCGCGCATCCCGGACGCCGCGCACACCACGGTGCCGCTGCAGCTGGGCGGCGACGGGCACCTCAACGGCTGGCCCGTCCTCGTCTTCGTGCTCGGCGCGCTGCTCACCCTCGCGCTCCTCGTGCGCAAGGTGCCCGGCGCGATCCTCATCAGCATCGTCGTCATGACGATCGCCGCGATGATCATCAACGCGGTCGCGACCGTGCCCTCCTGGGGCCTGACGACGCCCGAGTGGCCCGGCAACCCGGTCGCGACACCGGACTTCGGCCTCGTCGGTCAGGTCAGCCTGTTCGGCGGCTTCGACAAGGTCGGCCTGCTCACCGGCGTCCTCTTCGTCTTCACCGTGCTCCTGTCCTGCTTCTTCGACGCCATGGGCACGATCATGGGCATCGGCGACGAGGCCAAGCTGACCGACGCCAACGGCAACATGCCGGGCATGAACAAGGTCCTCTTCGTCGACGGCATCGCCGTCGCCGCCGGTGGCGCCTCGTCCTCCTCGGCCACCACCTGCTTCGTGGAGTCCACGGCGGGCGTCGGCGAAGGCGCCCGTACGGGCTTCGCCAACATCGTCACCGGTGGTCTGTTCACCGTGGCGCTGTTCCTCACGCCCATCGCGACGATGGTCCCGTCCCAGGCGGCCACGCCCGCGCTGCTCGCGGTCGGCTTCCTGATCCTGTCCGGTTCGATCGGTCAGATCGACTGGGCCGACTTCACCATCGCGATCCCGGCGTTCCTGACGATGCTGATGATGCCGTTCACGTACTCGATCACGAACGGCATCGGCATCGGCTTCATCAGCTTCACCGTGCTGCGCCTCGCCTCGGGCCGCGGCCGTGAGGTGCCGGTCGCGATGTACATCGTGTCGGCCGTCTTCGCCTTCTACTACCTGATGCCGGCGCTAGGCCTCACGTAAGCCTCGGTGGGGGCGGCCGTCAGGCCGCCCCGTAGAACTTCTCTGTCTCCTCGACGGCGCTCTGGAAGCGTTCGTCGAAGTCGTTGCGGATGAGCGTCCCGGTCACATAGTCCTGGACGCTCATTCCTCTTTTGGCGGCGTGCTGCTTGAGCCGGTCGAGCAGCTCACCGTCTATCCGCAGGCTGAGCACTGTCGATCCCATGCGTGACAGCGTCGCTGCCGCCCCGCGGGCCGTGTCTCACTTTCCGAAGTCACCTCACTCATATGGGTGACGAAAGGGTTCTGTGGCCCTTGATGCGGGAATCGAGTGGTCTTTAGCTAGAGTAATGAGTTACTCTAACGAACATGCCGGACCTCTCCCATGGTGACGACGCCGCCGCCGTGAACTCCCTGCGCTCCGCCGTGATGCGCCTGTCCCGTCGACTCAAGCACCAGCGGGTCGACGAATCGCTGAGCCCCACCGAAATGTCGGTGCTCGGCACCCTCGCCCGCTGCGGCCACGCCACCCCCGGTGAGCTGGCCCGCAAGGAACACGTGCAGCCGCCGTCGATGACACGCATCGTCGCACTGCTCGAAGCCAAGGGTCTCGTCCGGCTCGAGCCGCATCCCGAGGACCGCCGCCAGAAGGTGGTGACCCAGACGGAGACGGCCGAGGCCATGCTCGAGGAGAGCCGCCGCAAGCGGAACGCCTGGCTGGCCGGTCTGGCCGAGCACCTCGACGAGGACGAGTGGGCGCGACTGCGCGCCGCCGCCCCCGTCCTGGAGAAGCTCGCCCATCTGTAGACATGCATACACATCGATAGACATCTGTAGACAGCGCATGCGGCAGACTCCGGCCCGCCGTGTGCCGAACGACGCCAAGGAGGCGAACCCACTTTGAGTACGGGATCCGGAGCAGACTCCGCCCCCGCACCAACCGCCCTCGACAGCACCCCAGCCGCCAAGTCGTCGATGTTCAGCTCGCTGAAGATCCGCAACTACCGGCTCTTCGCCTCCGTCGCCGTTGTCTCCAACACCGGTACGTGGATGGCCCGCATCACCCAGGACTGGCTGGTCCTGAGCCTCACAGGCTCCTCGGCCGCGGTCGGCATCACCACCGCGATGCAGTTCCTGCCCATGCTCCTGTTCGGCCTGTACGGCGGAGTCATCGCCGACCGCTTCGCCAAGCGAAAGCTGCTCTTCTGCACCCAGGGCGCGATGAGCATCAGCGGCCTGTTCCTGGCCGCGCTCACGCTGAGCGGCAACGTCCAGGTCTGGCACGTCTACCTCGCGGCCTTCTTCACGGGCCTCGTCACGGTCGTGGACAACCCGACCCGGCAGTCCTTCGTGTCCGAGATGGTGGGACCCGACCAGGTCCGCAACGCCGTCTCGCTGAACTCGGCGAACTTCCAGTCCGCCCGCCTCATCGGCCCCGCCGTGGCGAGCGGTCTCACCGCGGCCGTCGGCCCCGGCTGGGCGTTCCTCGCGAACGGCCTGTCCTTCCTCGCGCCGCTCACCGGCCTGATGCTGATGCGTACGCGCGAGCTGCACCCGACCCCGCGCAAGCCACGCGGCAAGGGGCAGCTGAAGGAAGGCCTGAACTACGTCTCCAAGCACCCCGAGCTGATCTGGCCGATCGTCCTCGTCGGCTTCGTCGGCACCTTCGGGTTCAACTTCCCGATCTGGCTGAGCGCCTTCGCGGACGACATCTTCCACGGCGGCGTGGGGATGTACGGGCTGTTCAACACCCTGATGGCGATCGGCTCCCTGGCCGGCGCGCTCCTTGCGGCCCGTCGCGGGACCTCACGCCTGCGGCTGCTCGCCGGGGCCGCGATCGCCTTCGGCGTGCTGCAGATCGTGGCCGCGTTCGCGCCCGAGCTGTGGATGTTCGTGGCGCTGATCGTCCCGATCGGCATCCTCGGCCTGACGGTGAACGTCACCGCCAACTCCTCGGTCCAGATGGCCACGGACCCCGAGATGCGGGGCCGCGTCATGTCATTGTTCATGATGGTCTTCACCGGCGGCACGCCCCTGGGCGGCCCGCTCTTCGGCTGGCTCGCGGACGCGTACGGAGTGCGCGTCAGCATGGCCGCCGGCGGCGTCATATGCGCCGTGGCAGCGGTCGGTGTCGGCCTGATGCTGGCCCGCGCCGCGAATCTGCGGCTGAAGGTGGATCTGCGGCGCGGGCAGCAGCACGTGCAGTTCGTGCCGCGGGAGCAGCTGGCGACGGCGGCGTAGGCCGTCTGTCCTCTGTGGCTGAGCCTCTCCGGCTCAGACGCGCCGGGCCAGGATCTGGCCCGGCCAGGTGCCGTCCTGGGCGAGGAAGGCCTCGGTGGGCGTGAAGCCGTTGCGTTCGTAGAACGCGACGAGCTTGCCGTCGTCGCCCGCGTAGCAGTCGACCCGGAGCAGGGAGATTCCCTGTCTCCGGGTTTCTTCTGCCGCGTGCGCGAGGAGGGCGGAGCCGGCGCCTGAGCCGTGCCGGGAGGCCAGCAGGTGGATGAACTGCTCCGGCTCGTCCACCGGAGCGATGTAGTCCCCCGGCCCGTCGGTCAACGTGACCGTGCCGACCGCCTCCCCGTCGATCTCCGCGATCCAGGCGGAGCCGGTGGTGAGGTACTTCTCGACCAGGGCGATGGTCTTCGGGTTGGTCGACCAGGGCTTGTCGCCCCACTGTCCGGTGCGTCCTTGCGATACGAGCCAGGCGACGGCTTCGTCGAAGAGGGCAAGGACGGCGGGGATGTCGTCGGGGCCGGCGGGGCGGATGGTTATGTGATCCATCCGGTCATCCTTCCCCAAGCCATTTCAGCCCGTCCGGCGTTTGAGGACGAACTCGGCGGAGCCGGTGATCAACGGCAACCAAGGCTCCCGCGCCAGAGCGGGTTTTCGGGAAGGGGCGGGGTTGGGGAAAAGAACCGCCGGAGGCGAGACTCAACCCCATGAGACTCTTCGCGGCCGTGCTGCCGCCCCCCGCGGCGGCGGACGAACTGGCATACGCAGTGGACAAGTTGAAGACCCTGCCGGGCGCCGAAGACCTCCGCTGGGCGCCCCGCGAGAGCTGGCACTTCACGCTGGCCTTCATGGCCGAGGTCGAGGATGGCACCGTCCCTGTGCTGTCCGAGCGACTGTCCCGCGCGGCACGGCGCACGGCCCCCTTCCCGCTGGCCTTGCACGGCGGAGGCCACTTCGGCGACCGCGCCCTGTGGACCGGGGCCGCGGGTGACGTGGACACCCTGCGTCTCCTCGCCCGGCGGGCGGACGCCGCGGCCCGCAAGTCCGACATCACCATGGAGGAGCACCGCCACTACCGCCCGCACCTGACGCTGGCCCGCGGCCACGGGGAACCTTCCCTGCGCGCGTACGTCGACGGCCTCGCGGACTTCGAGGGCGGGGAGTGGACCGTGGCCGAGCTGACCCTCGTACGAAGCAATCTGCCCAGGAGCGGGGTGCCGGGGGAGCGGCCCCGCTATGAGGTGGTCGGTCGATGGCCACTGGGCGGAGCCGGTTAACCTCGACTACGTGAACCCGAAAACCAGGAACCAGATCATGGCCGGTGTGCTCGTGCTGATGTTCGTAGTCGTCGCGGTGGCGGCCGCGGTCGGCCAGTGAGGCGTCGGCGATGACCGCGGCCGCGTAGTCCTGCCCGGCGCCGTTGCCGCCTGCTACCAGGCGAAGGACTCCGGCGAAGGACCAGGACCCGGGAAGATCTCGTCCAGGGCGTCGAGCAGCTCGTCCGAGAGTTCCAGCTCGACCGCGCGCAGTGCGCTGGTGAGCTGCTCCGACGTACGCGGACCGACGATCGGGCCTGTGATGCCGGGCCGGGTGAGCAGCCAGGCGAGCGCCACTTCGCCCGGTGCGAGGCCGTGCTTGTCGAGCAGGTCCTCGTACGCCTGGACCTGCGCGCGCACCTCGGGCTTGGCGAGCTCCGAGGCGGCCCGGCCGCTGGTGCGCCGCGAGCCCTCGCCCTCCTTCTTCAGCACGCCGCCGAGCAGTCCGCTGTGCAGCGGCGACCACGGGATGACGCCGAGGCCGTAGTCCTGGGCGGCCGGGATCACCTCCATCTCGGCGCTGCGCTCGGCGAGGTTGTAGAGGCACTGCTCGCTGACGAGGCCGTAGCTGCCGCGCCGCTTGGCGATCTCATTGGCCTGGGCGATCTTGTATCCGGGGAAGTTGCTTGACCCCGCGTAGAGGATCTTGCCCTGCGTGATGAGGGTGTCGATCGCCTGCCAGATCTCCTCGAAGGGAGTGCGGCGGTCGATGTGGTGGAACTGGTAGATGTCGATGTAGTCGGTCTGTAGCCGCTTGAGCGATGCCTCCACGGAGCGGCGGATGTTGACCGCCGAGAGCAGATCGTGGTTGGGCCAGGCCGGCTTCCCGTCGAGCGCCATGTTCCCGTACATCTTGGTGGCGAGCACGGTCTTGTCGCGCCGCTCGCCGCCCTGCGTGAACCAGGTGCCGATGATCTCCTCGGTGCGGCCCTTGTTCTCGTCCCACCCGTAGACATTGGCGGTGTCGAAGTAGTTGATGCCCGCGTCGAGCGCGGCGTCCATGATCGTGTGACTGTCCGGCTCGTTGGTCAGTGGCCCGAAGTTCATGGTCCCGAGCGCGAGTCGGCTGACCTTGAGTCCTGTGCGTCCCAGCTGCGTGTACTTCATGGGTACCTAGCCAACGACTTGGAGTGGGCTCTAGGCAAGGGGAGTCGGGTCAGTCGCGGGGGAACTTGTCGGTCTTGAGAGTGAGGCCGACAGTGGTGTGGGTGAGGTCCACGACGTCGCCGAAGACGAACTTCCGGTCGGTGTCGTATTCGCCGTCTTTTGGGTCGGTGTAGAGCAGGCACCGACCTTGGTACGGGTCGACGATGAGGTAGACGGGAACTCCGGCTTCGGCATACGCGGCCTTCTTCGCGCCGTAGTCGTTCATCCCCGTGCTCCTGGAGATCACTTCGGCCACGAACTCGACGTCCTGGGAACGCCACTGCTGCTTGTCATTCATGACGGCGCCTTCTGCCACCAGTGTCACGTCGCTGGCAAAGCCGTTGAGGTGCCCCGGGTAGTCGATGCGGACGTCGGACTTCAGGCGCTTGCGCGGATACTTGGCGCGCAACTGCTCAATGATGTCTAGGGTGATGTCCCAGTGGGTGTCCCGCTGCGGTGACATAAAGATGTGTCCCCCGACGATCTCGGTCTTGATTCCCTCGGGGACGGGCATCTTCTCAAGCCACTCGAACATCGCGTCCAGAGTGAGCTCAGTGTTGCGGTCGGCCATCTCGATCCTGTCGGTCTCTGCGACGGTCATCGTGGCGCTCCTCCCCGGCCGCCTCTCGGTCGAGTGCAGCCGCGCAGTACAACGATACGCACGGAGGCAAGGTCACGAGCCGCCCAGCCAGCCCGCCGCGTCCAGGCGGAACGCGTCCGGCGGTACGACGGCGCGCAGGTCGTCCTCCATCGCGTGAAGGCGCCCCGCGCCAAGCTGCCTCGCCCACTCCGCGTGCAGCTCGTCGAAGATCGCCGCCGAGCGGCGCAGCGCGTCGATGCCGTGCGGGGTGAGGCGGACCAGCTTGCGGCGGGCGTCGGCCGGGTCGTCGGTGCGTTCCGCGTAGCCGAGGGCGATGAGACGGTCGATGGTCTTGCCCGCGGCCTGCTTGGAGACGCCCAGCCTTCGCCCCACCTCGCTGGCGCTCGCGCCCCGCGCGCCGATCGCCTGCATCGCGAAGCCGTGGGCCGGGCGCGCGTCGGGGTGGCCCTGGCGGGCCAGCTCGGCGTGGAGCCGGTCGATCAGGGTGCGGAACCCGGCGAAGAGGAGCAGCGGCAGCTCGAAGCCGCGCCCGTCGCTGTCCGGCGGCGCGTCCTTCCCCGCCGGATCACCCTTGCGTGAATCGACAACCTGGTTTACTTTATTTTCGTCAACCACGTTGTCCATCGTAGGGGGTACCTCTTGTCCGCCTTGTTCACCGAGCACACCGTGGAAACCGCGCCGGCGGAGTCCCGCGCCGCGATGGAGCGCACGGCCGCCGCTTTCGGGAAGACGCCGAGCGCGGTGGCCCTTCTGGCGGAATCACCCGAACTGCTCAACGGCTTCCTGGAGTTGAGCGCGTCCTTCGAGCGGACGACGCTGGAGCCCGTGGCCCGGGAAGTCGTCATCATGACCGTCGCCGTACGCAACGACTGCCACATCTGCGTGACCATGCACACCGCCAAGCTGCGGAAGCTGGGCGCGGACGCCGAGGTGATCGCGGCGCTCCGTGAGGGGCGGGCACCGGGCGACGAACGGCTGGACGCCATACGGCAGTTCACGCTGGAGGTGCTCGACACCGCGGGTGGCGTCGGGGACGAGGAGCTGAAGGGGTTCCTGGCGGCGGGTTACACGGAGCGCAACGCCCTGGAGGTCGTGATGGGGATCGGTACGTACACGATGTCGACGCTGGCGAACCGCCTGACGCGCGCCACGTGAGTCCTCGGGGGGCGGGGTGACACAGGCGTCCCACAGCGCGCCCTGAGGAAACACACCGGAACCGGGTCTACCGGTACATGACCCGCCGCAGCGCCGCCTCCACCGGCCCTCGTCGCCCCGCCCGCTCCATCGCGTACGCCCCCGCGACCGTCACCAGCCACACCCCCACCGCGAACAGCGCCATGGTCCCGCTCGTCAGATGCTCGCCGAGGCCAAGGCCCCAGGCGGCGAGGACCGGGGCGAAGATCAGGGAGTGGGCGAGGTAGCAGGAGAGGGAGCGCTTGCCGACGGCGGAGATGGCGGTGACGGCTGCGGCGGTCTTCGCTCCCCGGCGGGAATCGCGCCTCGTCCACCAGTGGACGAACAGCGCCACGGCCGCCACGTACCCGAGACCGGCCGCGTTCCCCGTGGCGTCCCGCAGCAGGGTCAGCGCCCCGCCCTCGCTCTGCGCGTCGTCCGGGACGCTGATCGCCCCGACGTGGGCCAGCGCCGCGGGCAGCGCGCCGAGCCACCCCACCGCGACGCCGATCACGGCGGTCCCGCGGAGCAAGGGCAAGTGGCGCCCCGGCTCTTCCAGTACACCCTTGCGCGCGGCCCAGAAGCCGAGCAGGAAGATGACGTACGCGCCGCCCACCAGGGACAGCGGAGCCGCCGCGAAGGTGACGAACAGGCCGCTCATGAAGCGGGTGCCGGCCGCCGTCAGCCAGCTCCCCTCGCCCGCCGCGTACGCGTCCGCCCCTGGATCCGCGCCCGCGTCGCCCAGCGTGCCCAACTCGCCCGCAAGCGCGGCGGATACGACGGGCTCGGCGGCAAGCAGCACGAACTGAGCGGTGGCGATCCAGATCCACCACTTCAGCGCACGGTCGCCGCGCCGCAGGAAAAGCCAGCCCAGGGCGAGGCTGAGGAGGCCGTAGAAGCCGACGATGTCCCCGGCCATCAGCAGTGTGGCGTGCAGAAGGCCGATGACGATCAGGCAGAGACTGCGCCTGCGCAACAGCCGCACGGCCTCGCGCTCCGGGGTCCCCGCGGCCGTCTGCCGCAGGAAGAGCCGCATCATCCCGTACCCGAAGAGGAACGCGAAGAGCGGATAGATGCGCAGGTCAAGGACGGTGATCATGGTGAACTGCACGGCGTGATCGGCCCAACCGCCGTCCACCGGCTGCCACCCGGAGGGCCCGTGCCGGGCCGCCGTCAGGTGGAACGCGGTGTTGGACAGCACGATGAACAGCAGCATGAGCCCGCGCGCGAGATCGGGCGCGAGGGCCCGCTCGCCGGGCAGCACGCCTGCGCGGCGGGGCGCGTTCCGTGTGGCCGTCCGGGTCCGGGGTGTGGCCTCGTCAGTGCTCTCGACCGTCATGCCCGAACGCTAGGAAGACGGCCATGGGGCGCACATCCGCCTTCCGGCCTTCGACGGCTGCCGAAGGTATATGGGCTGTGCGGGGGACACGCGACCTTAGGAGGGGCAGGGGCTCACGGTGCCTCCGGGCAGGGGGTGTTGGGGAGTTGTTGGCGGGGTGGGCGAGGATGCGGTCATGACCATGAAGAAGATCGCTCGCTCTGTGGGCGTGCTCGCCGCCGGCGTGGGGCTCGTCGCGCTCAGCAATCCGGCCCATGCCGCGGGGGACGTCTACAAGGGCACCGGATGGCGGATCCTGAACGGCAGGGGGATCGAGTCGCTCAGCCCCGATCCGTATGTCATCCACATCGTCAAGCCCAGCACGTCCGCCACCAAGCTATCCGCCGCGAAGAACAAGGCCGCGGAGGCCCAGCTGCGGGCACAGTTGAAGAAGACCGCCGCGCAGCTGACCTCCATCACGGGGACCAAGTTCACGCTGGCCAGCGGCTATCACAAGGAGCAGAAGGACTGCTCCACGGCCGAACGTCACGTCATCACCGTGGGGTTGAAGTACCGGCCCTTCACCCCCGGCAACAAGCCGGGCTACTCCCAGGCGCACCCCTGCTCGGCCACTGCCAACCAGAGCGCGTGGGGCGGCTGGATATGGGTCGACAGTGAGTACTGGATCCCGGGCGACTGGGCGGCGTCCCCGGCCCGCGTCTCGAACATGATGAGCCACGAGATCGGGCACTCGATCGGACTCGACCACGCCAACGTGGACGGCCCGGACGCCAACCACACCGCCGACCCCTACGAGTGCGTCTCCAACAGCAGCAAGGACCTGCCGCTCATGTGCTCCCCCAACGGCGGCCATGGCAGGGCCAAGGGCGGCAGCGAAACCCGCGTCAAGAAGTACGCCGGGCAGTACACGAAGTGGGACATCGCCGGGCTCAAGGCCCTGAAGGCCAACTTCAGCCGGTAGCCGAAAGCTCGTTCAGGGGCGGGGTCGGGATCGGGGACAGGGACGGGTTCGGGGACAGGGACAGGGGCGCCGCCTCGTACGGCGCCCCCACCCCCCACGCCTGGTGCATCGCGTCCGCGAACGCCGCCGCCAGCTTGTGCTCGCCGCTCGCGTTCGGGTGTGTCCCGTCATAGGTGTCTACGTCGATGTCGTACGACGGCGGCGTCGAGGCCAGGAGCAACGGGGACGCGCCCGTGTCCAGGTCCGCCACCGCCTTCGCGAGGAGCACGTTGAAGCGCGCGACCTCCGCCGCGAACGGGGCGTCCGTCCTGGCCCGGACGTTCGGGATCACGGGGAGCAGGACAAGGCGGACGCGGGGGTTCGCCGAGCGGGCCTGAGCCACGAAGCGGCGCATGTTCTGCGCCGTCTGTTCCGCGTTCGTGTAGAAGCCCAGGTCGATCAGGCCGAGGGAGATCAGCAGCACGTCGGGGCGGTCCTGCCGCACCGCGTCCGCGATCTGCGGTGCCATGTGCAGCCAGCCCTCGCCCCAGCCCGCGAAGTGGTGGCGCGGGAAGTCCGGGTCCGCGCAGGCGTACGCGTACGAGACCGGTTCACCGGAGGCCTTGTCGTGCAGCGTCCGGCGCGGGCCCACCATGGCGAAGCCGTCGTCGCCGAGCGAGCCGCGCAAGTGCCGCCACATGCGGTAGCGCCAGGTGTGTTCCCCCGCGCTGCCGATCGTCATCGAGTCACCGACGAACATGAACCTGAGCATCCGCTCATCATCCCGGATCAAGGCCCCGGCCTGCGATGTGAGGCTGAACACCCGCCGAAGGTCCGCCCCCCGGCGGCGGGGTGGCAGTCTTGGCCCATGCGTTCACTGCGTTCTTTGACGGGTGCCACGGGTGCCGTCGGTGCCGGGTGCCTGGTCCTGCTGAGTGCCGCGGGCCCGGCCGCCGCCGACGACAGCCACGACGGGTTCACCATCAAGGACCCCCGCATCATCGAGTCCAGCGGTCTCGCCGCCTCCCGCGCCCACCCGGGCGTCTACTGGACGCACAACGACCAGGACAAGAACGGTGCGCTGCTCTACGCGGTGGACGGCAGGACGGGCAAGACCGTCGCCACGGTCACCATGACCGGCGTCGGGACGCCCCGCGACGTGGAGGCCGTCTCCGTCGGCAGCGACGGCAACATCTACGTCGGCGACATCGGCGACAACCTCGGCGGCACCTGGTCCCACGTATGGATCTACAAGCTGCCCGAGCCGAAGAAGCTGGGCGACCAGACCGTCCGCGCCACCCAGTACACGGTGAAGTACGAGGACGGGGCGCGCGACGCCGAGGCGCTGATGGTGCATCCCAAGACCGGGCGGATCTACATCGCCGACAAGAAGGAGGAGGGCGGCGGCCTGTACGAAGGGCCCGAGCAGATGTCCGCCTCCGGGGTCAATGTCTTCAAGCGTCTCGGCGACACCGGGCTCTGGACCACGGACGGTGCCTTCTCGCCCGACGGGAAGCAGCTCGCGCTGCGGGGCTATCTCGGTGGGGTCTCGTACACCTGGAAGGGAGACGGCGAGAAGCCCGAGCGCGAGGGGCGCCTGAGCGTCCCGCTGCAGCGGCAGGGCGAGTCCGTGACGTACACGACGGACGGGACGACCCTCATGTACGGCACCGAGGGCGAGCAGGGCGACGTCGAGCCCGTCGAGGTCGCGGGCGCGGGCGGCGGCCACAACTCGCCCTCCAGCGGCGGGAGTTCGGGTGAGGCGGGGAACGGCGGGGGCTCCGGGGTCGACGGTGAACTCAAGGTGGGCGCGCTGGCCCTCGCCGTCGTGCTCGCCGCCTTCCTCGGTCTGAAGCGGATGCTCCGGCGGAGGTAGCAGGACCGCGGGCGGGGGCTGTCCGGGCTGCTGCTGTCCGGGCTACTCGCCAAGCACCCGCACCTCGTAATGCAGCGTCTTGTCCCGCTTCACCTTGTGCGTGAGCGGGACGAACACCCCGTGCAGCACCGGGTGCTTGCGGCGCATCAGTTTCGCCGCGTGCTTGTTCTCCTCGCCGCCCTGGTCGAGGAGCCGCACCCGCGCCTTGACCGTGGGCCCGGTCGGAGCGCCGCGCAGTGTCGACGGGGCGAGTTCGATCTCGGGGTTGCGGCGCATGCGCTTGGCCTTCCAGGCCTTGGCGTAGGTGCGCACGTACGCGTGGTCGCCCTCGACGACGATGTTGACGGGGGTGCCCACGCCCGTGCCGTCCTTCTTGTGGCTCGTGAGCAGGACGGTGTACTGCTTCACGAACGGGGCGAGGACGGCGCTCGCTCCGGGGTCCGCGGGGCTCGCAGGTGTCGGCGTCATGCCTCCATCAAGGCACTGATCGCCCGCTTTGTCATGCCTTCCGGGTGTCCGGGTTTTCCGCCTCGCGCCCGGCCACCAGGACGTCCAGGCCGTCCAGCAGGCGCTGCAGGCCGAACTCGAAATGGTCGAAGTCGCGGCCGAACGCGTCGTCGGAGAGACCGGCGAGGTGGGGGTAGCGGCCACTGTTCATGATCCGCTCCAGGGTCGGGTACTGCGCCTCCCAGAACGCCTCGTCCGACAGGCCGCTCTTCTTCGTCGCCTCCACCTCGTGCAGCTGGGTGCGGGCGACCCCGGTGACGTACCCCTCGACCATGACGATCACGCCGATCAGCTCGGGGTCGGTCAGGCCCATGGACTCGATCCCGGACAGGGTCCGCTCCAGGCCGCCTACCGAGCCGGGGCCGAGCACGGGGCGGGCCTGGTTGACCTGGAGCAGCCAGGGGTGCTCGCGGTGCAGGACGAGGGTCTCGCGGGCGTACGCCTCCACGGCCTCGCGCCAGCCGCCGGGCGGGGGTTGGCTCTCTCCGGACACCGTGTTCACGCGGTCCAGCATCAGGTCGAGCAGCTCGCCCTTGCCGGGGACGTAGCGGTACAGGGACATCGTGCCCGTGCCGAGCTCCGTGGACAGGCGGCGCATCGAGACCGCCGAGAGCCCTTCGGCGTCCGCGAGGCGCACCGCCTCGGTGACGATCCGGTCCAGGGTGAGTCCGGGCTTGGGGCCCCGCGTGGGGCGTTCGCCCTCGCCCCAGAGCAGTTCCAGGCTGCGGGTGATGTCGCTGCCGGTGCGCTGGGTGTCGCCGCCGTTCGTGCTCGTCATGGCGCTCAGCCTAATCGCCGTATTCGGTAATTGGGTACGGCGTACCCGAAAAATTGGGTACGGTGTACTCTCAATTGGGTACGCCGTACTCAAATGTTGGATGCCGGATGCTGGAGGGGCAGTGAGCGAGATCGAATACGCGGTGCGGGCCGATGGGCTCGACAAGCGATACGGCGAGAAGAAGGCCCTGGACGCCTTCGATCTGCACGTGGAGCGCGGCACGGTGCACGGACTGCTCGGCCCGAACGGCGCGGGCAAGACCACCGCGGTGCGCATCCTCTCGACGCTGGTGCGCCTCGACGGCGGCCGGGCGGAGGTGGCGGGCGCCGATGTCGTCCGCAGCCCCGATGTCGTACGCGGCCGCATCGGACTCACCGGCCAGTACGCGGCGGTCGACGAGGTCCTCACCGGGCGGCAGAACCTGGAGATGTTCGGCCGCCTCTTCCACCTGGGCGGCAAGCGGGCCGCGCTGCGCGCCCAGGAACTCCTCGAGCAGTTCGACCTGGTGGAAGCGGCCGGCAAGGGCGCGGGCCAGTACAGCGGCGGCATGCGGCGCAGGCTCGACCTCGCCGCGTCGATGATCCTCGCGCCCGCCGTCCTCTTCCTGGACGAGCCGACCACCGGGCTCGACCCGCGCAGCCGCCTCGAAGTCTGGGACACCGTACGGAAGTTGGTCGCGGACGGCACGACCGTCCTGCTCACCACCCAGTATCTGGAGGAGGCCGACAAGCTGGCCTCCCGGATCACCGTCATCGACCAGGGCCGCGCCATCGCCGACGACACCCCGGACGGCCTGAAGAACACGGTGGGCGGCAGCTACCTGGAGGTCGTGGTGCGCGAGGCCGCCGATCTGCCGGCGGCCATGAAGGCCGTCTCCCGTGTCGCGGAGGGCGTGCCCGAGGCCATCGACCTGGAGCGGCGCGTCCAGGCGGCCGTGACCGACCGGGTCGGCGCGCTGACGGACGTGGCGCGGACCCTGCAGGACCAAGGGGTCGTGGTGGAGGACATCGCGCTGCGCAGGCCGAGCCTCGACGACGTGTTCCTGCGGCTGACGGGACACCGGACGGAGTGCGAGGCGGACGCGGCCGGGCGATCGGCCGCCGACAACGACGAGAAGACCATCGACGGAAAGACCACCGACGGAAAGACCACCGACGGAAAGACGATCGACGGAAAGACGGGAGTGGCGGCATGAGCGCCGTACTGACCGCGGATGCCACGGACACACAGCCTCCGCGCGGACGCCTCTACTGGGCGCTCGCCGACACCTGGAACGTCACCCGCCGCTACCTCACCCACTTCCAGCGCCAGCCCGCCAACATCGCCTGGCAGCTGGGCTTCCCGATCATCTCCGTGCTCCTGTACGGATTCGTCTTCGGCGAGGCGATGAAGGTGCCAGGCGGGGGCGAGGACGGCGACTACAAGCAGTTCCTGATGCCCGGCATGTTCGTGATGACCATGGCCTTCGGCTTCATGAACACCGCGATGGCGGTGGTCACGGACTCCACCAAGGGCGTCATCGACCGCTTCCGTTCGATGCCGATGGCCCCTTCGGCGGTGGCGGCCGGGCGCGGACTCGCCGACCTCATCGTGGCCTGCGCCGAACTGACGATCCTCGCGCTCACCGCGCTCGCCATCGGCTGGCGGTCGAGCGCGGGGCTCCTTGAGACCCTGGCCGCCTTCGGGCTGCTGCTGTTCCTGCGGTTCAGCCTGATCTGGGTGGGCGTGTTCCTGGGCCTCGTGGTGCCGACACCGGAGGCGGCGGGCGGGCTCTACGCGGTCGCCTTCCCGCTGACCATGATCTCCAGCGTCTTCGTCGCGCCGTCCCTGATGCCGGACTGGCTGGCGCCGATCGCCGCATGGAACCCGGTGTCCTCCACGGGCACGGCGGCACGCGAACTGTTCGGCAACCCCGGGGCGGGCGGGGCGAGCTGGGTCGAGCAGAACGCCGTGCTGATGGCCGTGGTCTGGCCGGTGGCGATCTCGCTGCTGTTCCTGCCGCTTGCGGTACGGAAGTTCAAGCAGCTGAGCCGCTGAGGGGCTGAGGGGTGCGCCCCGAAGGGGCGCGGGGCTGTATACATGTGCGGCTCCGCCGCGTGGGCGCGACCAGCCACGACGCACCTGAGCTTTGTC
>NZ_BAAAUG010000038.1:0-28420 GCF_039533825.1 Streptomyces rectiviolaceus | reverse complement strand
ATCCTGCCGGGCGCCCCCATCTGCGTAGGAACCGCTAAAGCTTCTCGATCACGTAGTCAACGCACTTCGTGAGCGCCTCGACATCCGCAGGATCAATCGCCGGGAACATCGCCACGCGCAGCTGGTTGCGGCCGAGCTTCCGGTACGGCTCCGTGTCAACGATGCCGTTGGCCCGCAGAGCCTTGGCAACAGCGGCAGCGTCGATCTCGTCCGCGAAGTCGATCGTGCCGATGACCTGCGAGCGCTTGGCCGGGTCCGTGACGAACGGCGTCGCGTACTTCGACTCCTCGGCCCAGCCGTACAGCGTGCGCGAGGACGCGGCCGTGCGGCCGGTCGTGAACTCCAGGCCGCCCTGGCTGTTCATCCACTCCAGCTGCTCGGCGAGCAGGAAGAGCGTGGCGAGCGCCGGGGTGTTGTACGTCTGGTTCTTGCGGGAGTTGTCGATCGCCGTGGGGAGGCTGAAGAACTCCGGGACGTGACGGCCGGACGCGTGGATCCGCTCGGCGCGCTCGATCGCCGCCGGGGAGAACGCGGCGATCCACAGACCGCCGTCCGACGCGAAGGACTTCTGCGGGGCGAAGTAGTAGACGTCCGTCTCGGCGATGTCGACCGGGAGGCCGCCCGCGCCGGACGTGGCGTCCACCAGGACGAGGGAACCCTCGTCCGCGCCGGCCACCCGCTTGATGGGGGCCGCGACGCCGGTCGAGGTCTCGTTGTGCGTGAACGCGTAGACGTCCACGCCCGCCTCGGCCTGCGGCTCCGGGTGCGTGCCCGGGTCAGAGGCGATCACGGTCGGCTCGGCCAGCCACGGGGCCAGCTTGGACGCCTTGGCGAACTTGGAGGAGAACTCGCCGAAGGTGAGGTGCTGCGACTTGTTCTCGATGAGGCCGTGCGTCGCGATGTCCCAGAAGGCGGTGGAGCCGCCGTTGCCCAGGATCACCTCGTACCCCTCGGGGAGGGAGAAGAGGTCGCGCACACCCTCGCGCACCTTGCCGACCAGGTTCTTGACCGGGGCCTGGCGGTGGGAGGTGCCGAGCAGGGAAGTACCGGTGGCGGCGAGCGCGTCCAGCGCCTCCGTGCGCACCTTGGAGGGGCCCGCGCCGAAACGTCCGTCGGCGGGCTTGATGTCAGCGGGAATCTGGATCTCAGCCACGGGGTGAGCCTAGCGGCTCAGGGCGGGCCGTCATCCGGGGCGTCCGGCGGCTGAGATCGTGCTGCCCCACAGGGCGGACGCCACGGGGTTCCACCCCGGACCCCGCTCCTCAATCGCCGGAGGGGCTATTTCTCCAGCCGCACCGGCAGCTCGTACAGGTCGTTCTGCGTCACCACCGGCTTGTTGCGGAGTTCGGACGGTGCGACCGCCAGGGTCAGCTCGGGGAAGCGCTCGTAGAGAGCCGGGAGCGCCACTCCCGCCTCCAGACGGGACAGGGCCGCCCCGGGGCAGACGTGCGGGCCGTGGCCGAAGGAGATGTGGCGGTTCGACGAGGGCGCGGACGTGCGCGTGATGTCGAAGGCGTCCGCCGTGGGGCCGTGCGCCTGCTCGTCGCGGCCGATCGCCGCGTACGACACGATCAGTGCGTCCCCCTCGCGGATGACCTTGTCGCCGACGGGTACGTCCTTCGCCGCGAACCGGATCAGGACGTGCGACGTCGGCGTGGAGTACCGCAGGGTCTCCTCCACCACCGCCTCCCAGCTCGCCTCGCCGGAGCGGACGAGGGCGAGCTGTCCGGGATGGGCGGAGAGGTTCACCACCGCGTTGACGATCAGCGAGATCGTCGTCTCGTGGCCCGCCGCGACCATCAGCTGGAGCGTGGAGACGATCTCCGCGTCGGTGAGGTGGTCGCCGTTCTCCGACGCGAGGATCAGGGCGCTCGTCAGATCGTCGCCCGGCTCGGCGCGCCGCGCCGCGACGACCTCGCCCATCATCTCGGCGAGTTCGACGAGCGTCGCCATGACCTCTTCGGGCGGGGTCTGGGTGGAGAAGAACCTGTCGAACAGGACCTTCAGACGAGGGTGGTCGGCCGCGTCGATGCCCATCAGGTCACCGATGACGTACATGGGCAGCGGGTACGCGAACTCGGCCTTCAGGTCCACCACTTGACCGTCGGACGGCAGCCGGTCCAGAAGGCCCGCCGTCAGCTCCGCGATCCGCTCCCGCATCCGCTCCACCCGCCGCGGCGTCAGCGCCTGCGCGACCAGGGCGCGCATCCGGCGGTGCTCATCGCCGTCGACCGTCAGCATCGAGCGGCCCGGGTTGGCAAGGCCGATCAGCGGCCAGTCCGCCGGTATCTCACCGCGCCGCCAGGCGCCCCACACGTTGATGTCCTTCACCAGGCGCTTGTCGGTGAGGAGTTGGCGTGCCTCGGCGTGGTGCGTGACCGCCCAGACCGGTACGCCACCGGGCAGCTCCGCCTCGGCGAGCGGGCCCGCGGCGCGCAGCCTGGCGCTCTCGCCGTCCAGGTCCGTGACGAAGGGGTCGAGGACGATGCGGGCGGCGGGGTCGGTGCGGGCGGGGGTGCCGGGCGTCGTCATCTGCGCTCTCCTCTGGATCCGCGTTCAGCTCTGGTGATCATCAAGCCGCGGCAACTATAGGTGCGCATCGGGCGTTTGGCTGTGGCCGGTGAGGGCCTTCGCGGATGCATCCTGAGGGCATGCATATGGGCATGAGTGATGTGAGTGATCTCGGAGGCGTGGAAACGGAACTGCGGGCCGCTGTGCGGGGGGAGGTGGACTTCTCCGTCACCGCGCGGGCCCTGAACACCATGGACGCGTCCAACTACCGCCGCGTGCCGCTCGGCGTCCTCGCCCCGCGCGACGCGGACGACGTGGCGGCGGCGCTCGCCGTGTGCCGGGAGCGCGGGGTGCCGGTCGTGGCCCGCGGCGCCGGTACGTCCATCGCCGGGCAGGCGACCGGCACGGGGCTCGTCCTCGACTTCACCCGGCACATGAACCGGATCCTGTCCCTCGACGCGGAGTCGCGGACCGCGGTCGTCCAGCCGGGGGTGATCTGCGACGCCCTGCGGGGCGCGGCGGGTGCTCACGGCCTGACCTTCGGCCCCGACCCGTCCACCCACAACCGCTGCACGCTGGGCGGGATGATCGGCAACAACTCCTGCGGGTCCCACTCGGTCGCCTGGGGCACGACCGCCGACAACGTCGCCTCGCTCTCGGTGGTGAGCGGCGCGGGCGACCGGCTCGCGCTGGGGCAGGGCTGGTCCGGCGCTCCGGAGGGCCTGCGGGCGCTGGTGGACGGCGAGTTGGAGCTCCTGCGCACCGGATTTCCGGAGCTCCCGCGCCGTATCTCCGGCTATGCGCTCGACGCCATGCTCCCCGAGCGTGGCGTCGATCTGGCCCGCGCCTTCTGCGGCTCGGAGGGCACGTTGGGTGTGGTGACGGAGGCGGTCGTACGCCTCGTCGAGTCGCCGCGCGCGCGTGCGCTCGCCGTCCTCGGGTACGCCGACGAGAGCGCCGCGGCGGAGGCCGCGGCCGGGCTGCTTCCCCACGGGCCGCTGACGGTGGAGGGGATGGCGGCCGACCTCGTGCGGGGCTCCGAGGGGCTGCCCAAGGGCGGTGCCTGGCTGTTCGTGGAGACGGGCGGCGCGAGCGAGGGCGAGGCACGCGCGCGTGCGGAGGCGATCGCGCGGGCGGTCTCCGGGGACACGGTGGACTCGGTGGTCGTGACGGACCCGGCGGGGCAGCGCGCCCTGTGGCGGGTGCGTGAGGACGCCAGCGGGACGGCGACGCGGATGCCGGACGGCAGCGAGGCGTGGCCGGGGTGGGAGGACTGCGCGGTGCCGCCCGCCCGGCTCGGGGCGTACCTGCGGGACTTCAGGGGGCTGCTCGCCGAGCACGGCCTGCGCGGGACTCCGTACGGGCACTTCGGGGACGGCTGCATTCACGTACGCATCGACTTCGACCTGATGAGCGAGACGGGCGTACGTCGCTTCCGGCGCTTCTCGGAGGATCTGGCGGAGGTCGTGGTCGCGCACGGGGGTTCCCTGTCGGGCGAGCACGGGGACGGGCAGGCGCGGGCGGAACTGCTGCCGAAGATGTACGGGGCTGACCTCGTCCGGCTGTTCGAGCGGGTGAAGGGGGTGTGGGACCCGGCGGACCTGCTGAATCCGGGGATGCTGGTGCGGCCCGCGCCGCTGGACGCGAACCTGCGGTTCGATCCGCTGCCCCGGAAGCCGGTGGACGTGGCCTTCGGCTATCCGCACGACGGCGGGGACTTCTCCGCGGCGGTGCGCAGGTGCGTGGGAGTGGCCAAGTGCCGTACCACGTCGGCCGGTTCGGGCGGCGGGGTGATGTGTCCGTCCTTCCGGGCGACGGGCGAGGAGGAGCACTCCACGCGGGGCCGGGCCCGGCTCCTGCACGAGATGCTCGCGGGGGAGGTGGTCACGGACGGCTGGCGCTCGGAGGAGGTACGGGACGCGCTCGACCTGTGCCTGTCCTGCAAGGGCTGTCGGTCGGACTGTCCGGTGGGCGTGGACATGGCCACGTACAAGGCGGAGTTCCTGCACCACCACTACGAAGGCCGCAAGCGCCCCGCGGCGCACTACGCGATGGGCTGGCTGCCGGTGTGGCTGCGCCTCGCGGACCGGACGCGTACGGCGGGGCTCGCCAATGCGGTTGCCCGGGTGGGGGTGTTGGCGTCGCTGGCCAAGAGGATGGGCGGGATCGCGCAGGAGAGGGAGATCCCGCGGCTGGCGGGGGAGTCGTTCCGGCGGTGGTTCCGGGGCCGTCAGGATGCCGGGGCTTCGGGGGGTCCGGGCCCGGCGGTGGTGCTGTGGCCCGACACGTTCACGGACCATCTGTCGCCGGCGGTGGGCCGGGCGGCGGTGCGGGTCCTGGAGGCCGCGGGGTTGCGTCCCGTGGTGCCGCCGGGGGATGTGTGCTGCGGTCTGACGTACGTGTCCACGGGCCAGCTGGACCGGGCCCGCGCGGTGATGCGGCGCACGTTGGAGCGGATGGGGCCGCTGCTTGACTCGGATGCGCTGCTTGTGGTGCTCGAACCGAGCTGTGCGGCGGCGTTGAAGACGGATCTGGTGGAGCTGCTTGGGGATGACGAGCGGGCGGCCGAACTGGCTGGCCGTGTACGGACGTTCGCCGAGGCCCTGGAGGAACTGGCCCCGGAGTGGTCGCCGCCGCGGATCGACCGCGCGGCGGTGGGGCAGACCCACTGCCATCAGCATGCGGTCCTGGGCGATGGGGCCGAGCGCCGTCTGCGGGAGAAGGCGGGCCTGGAGGGGGAGTTGAGCGGGGGCTGCTGCGGGCTCGCGGGCAACTTCGGCTTCGAGGCGGGGCATTTCGAGGTGTCGGTGGCGTGCGCGGAGGACCAGTTGCTGCCGGCGGTCCGCTCGGCCCCGTCCGACGCCGTGGTCCTCGCGGACGGCTTCTCCTGCCGGACGCAGTTGGAGCAGTTGGGGGGCGGGGTGCGGGGGCGGCATTTGGCGGAGGTGTTGGCTGAGGGGTTGGGGGAGGCGTGAGGGGGCTCGCGGGGGCGCGGCTGGCCTGGGCGGGGGTGTCATCTCCCGGCACCGTGCGGTGCCGCCTCGCCGCCCGGCCATGGTGGGTTCAACTACGTGTCGGGGCGTTGTAGTGACCCCAGGTCCACACGCAGTGCGTGGTGTGGCGGGAGACGAGGCCTACCGCCGGTCAGCTGATCGGTGGTAGGAGGGGGACCCGGGCAGCGAGGAACTTCGGGGCCATCTCGCGGTAGCTGTCGGTGATCAGTTCGGCAAGCTCGGTCCAGTCGGTGTGGTCACCGAGAATGGCGGCGACGACGTTATGGCCCCAGTCGGCACGGAGGAACGGGAACCCACCGGCGGTCAGGCCGAGCAGGTCGTCGACGGGTACCCGGAAAGTCATCACGACCGGTTCCTGATCTGCGGTCACATACGAGGCGTAGACCGGGTAGCGATCCACGTCCGGCGTGTAGACATGGGCGAACGTCCGCGTACGGATCCGCCAGCGCACGCCGATCCAGGCTGGTTCCTCGTACGACTCGGGCAACTGCCGGCAGATCGACCGCGACCGGTTCAGGATCTCCGGCGGCACGTCTCCAGGACTGGTCATGGGCCGACACTAGCGACCGCCGGCGACTGCAGCGGCAGGTTGCTCGTTCCGCATCCGTAGTGCCCGGCGCCCTTGCTTTGGTGTGCCTGCGTTGACTTCGGTGCCGGGGCCGCCCGGCTGGTGCGAGGTTGGCGGTTCCGGGACGGGAGTCAAGGGCGCTCCTGCGTCGCGTCGGCTTCGCCGATGACCCTTCGGGTCACCCTTGACACCCGTCCCTCCACCGCGCGTGGACGGCGACCGGACGGCCCAGGGGTGAGGCTCTCGGGGGAGGGGGGTGGCCCATCCCGCTTCGCTGCCGGGTGCGGGCCGGGTCTTCTGGAGTGGCCGTCACGGGGCGGGGTGGCGCGGGCGCGGGTGCTTCGGAGGTGGGTGCCGGTCTCGTCAAGCGGCTGCGGGCCGGATCGCTGTGCGTGGCTGTAATGGGCAGGGTGCGCGGGTGCGCGGGTGCGCGGGTGCGCGGGTGCTCGGGGGTGGGTGCTGGGTTCGTCTGGCGTCCGGCACCTACTTTCACGAAGGCGCGTTCTTGGAGGAAGGGGGCGCGCGTTTTGCGTAACGCGCCTTCTCGGAATTAGGTGCCGGGCCCCCCGCCCCTCGGTGGGGGGAGCGGGTTGGGAATTGACCGTTGATTCTGGTGGTGGATTGCACTCTGTGGGGGGTCTTTCGGGTTCATAGAGTGGTGATCACGACGACAGCGGGGCGAGCCCGCTGCAGCCGAAGGGGACACCATCATGGACAGCAAGAGCACCGGCTTCGCCGCACTCCTCACCCGCGCCTCGGAGGCCGAGACCAGCGCCGACCCGAGCAGCGTGATGACGCTCCTGGCCGACATGGACGGGCCGGACGGCGGGTTCACCGCGTACCGCTCCACGTTCGCCGAGGGGGCCGTCGGCGCTCCCGCGCACTTCCACACCAAGGCCACGGAGCTGTTCTTCGTGATCAGTGGCGCACTCCAGGTCCTGGTGGGCGAGGAGATCACCGTCCTGAACGCCGGTGACTTCCTTGCCGTGCCCCCGAACACCCCGCACGCCTTCGCCGCGGCCCCGGGCCGCACGGCGGACGTCCTGTTCGTCTTCACGCCCGGCATGGCCCGCTTCGACTACCTGCGCCTGCTCGGCAGCGTGATGCGCGGTGAGGCCGACCCGAAGAAGATCGCCGAGTCCTCCGAGCGCTACGACAACCACTACGTCGACAGCCCCGTCTGGCGAGAGGCCATCGCCGCCTCGTGAGCGGGGGCTCGGCCCCACCGCCACTCGGCATGTGGACGCGGTTTGCGTACAGCAGTAAAAGGGCTCCACAATCCTGTCGTGGTCTACTACCTTGGACGGGGTAGTTCAGGTGAGTGGACTGGCCGAGGGCTGGAGAAGTGGAAGGGTTGGCTGTGGACGCGTCGAGGAGTGGCCAGGAGGCGGCACCCGGTGGGCGATGGGGTGCCCTCGGGCCCGTCGGCCTTGTGCTCGCGGGCGGCGTCTCCGTCCAGTTCGGCGGGGCCATCGCCGTGAGCGTGATGCCCAAGGCCGGAGCCCTCGGCATCGTGACCCTGCGGCTTGCCTTTGCTGCTCTGGTGTTGATGATCGTCTGCCGGCCCAAGGTGCGCGGGCACTCGCGGGCCGACTGGGGGACCGTCCTTGCCTTCGGTGTCGCCATGGCGGGGATGAACGGGCTCTTCTATCAGTCCGTCGCCCGGATTCCCATGGGACCCGCCGTGACGCTGGAGGTGCTCGGGCCGCTGGCTCTGTCCGTCTTCGCCTCGCGCCGTGCCGTGAATCTCGTCTGGGCCGGGCTCGCCCTCTGCGGCGTCTTCCTGCTGGGAGGCGGGGGCGGGTTCAGCGGGCTCGATCCCGTCGGTGTCGCGTACGCGCTCGGCGCCGGTGCCATGTGGGCCACGTACATCATCTTCAGCGCCCGTACGGGGCGTCGCTTCCCGCAGGCCGACGGGCTCGCCCTCGCGATGGTCGTCGCGGCCGTCCTCTTCATGCCGCTCGGCCTCATCGAGTCCGGGGAGAAGCTCGTGCGGCCCGAGGTGCTCGCGCTCGGCGCGGCCGTCGCCGTGATGTCCTCCGTGCTGCCGTACACGCTTGAGCTTCTCGCTCTGCGCCGGCTGCCCGCATCCACTTTCGCGATCATGATGAGCCTGGAACCGGCCATCGCGGCTGTCGCCGGGTTCCTTGTGCTGAACCAGGCCCTTTCCGTGAACGAGGCCCTGGCCATCTCGCTGGTCATCGCCGCCAGCATGGGCGCCGTCCGGACCCAGGTCGGGCGCGGCCGGGCCCGGCGCGGGGCCGGGGATGTCGTGTCGGGGGCCACCCCCGAAGCCGTGCTTGTCCCCGCCGAGCAAGCCGCGGACGCCGGGCGGGAAGCCGCGGAACCCGTTCCGGAGACGTCCGGAAAGTAATGCAAGCACGCTTGCTTGTTTCTCCGGGCGCTGCCATGCTCCGGGGCATACCGCCGTGCCCCGAGGGGAGCGCTCCGTGCCCGAAGCTGTGCCCGTACTCGACGATCTGCGCCGTGAGAGTGAGGAACTCGACCAGCTGGTCGAGGGGTTGAGCGAGAAGCGCTGGGCGCTTCCCACCCCCGCCGACGGCTGGACCGTCGCCCATCAGATCGCCCATCTCGCCTGGACCGACCGGGCCGCGCTGATCGCCGTCACCGACGGCGACGCCTTCGGACGGCTCGTCGATGAGGCCCTCGCCGCTCCCGATTCGTTCGTCGACGACGGGGCCGATGAGGGCGCGAAGCTGCCGCCGGGTGAGTTGCTCTCCCGGTGGCGCGCCGGGCGCGACGCCCTGCTGGAGGCGCTGACCGCCGCCCCGCGCGGCACCCGGTTTCCCTGGTACGGGCCGCCCATGTCCGCCACCTCGATGGCGACCGCCCGGCTGATGGAGACCTGGGCCCACGGCCAGGACGTCGCCGACGCGCTGGGTGTCGTGAGGGTGCCGACAGACCGGTTGCGGCACGTGGCCCATATCGGCGTGCGGGCCCGGGACTTCTCGTTCGGCGTACGGGGACTGAGTGCGCCGGAGGGTGCTTTTCGGGTCGAGCTTCGGCTGCCCTCCGGCGAGTTGTGGGTCAGCGGGCCCGAAGACGCCGGCCAGCGCGTGACCGGGCCCGCGCTCGACTTCTGCCTGCTCGTCACGCAGCGCGCCCACCGGGACGACATCGCCGTGCGCGCGGAAGGCGCCGACGCCGAGCGGTGGCTGGGCATCGCGCAGGCCTTCGCGGGGCCGCCGGGACCCGGGCGGCCGGCCAAGGCCGAGGAGCGCGGGCGGTGACCGGCCAAGGCCGAGGGGAGCAAGCGGTGACCGGCCAAGGCCAAGCAGCGCCGTCGGTTACCGCACCGCTGCGCATCGGCAATGCCTCCGGGTTCTACGGCGACCGCTTCGACGCCATGCGCGACATGCTCACCGACGGCCCGCTCGACGTCCTCACCGGCGACTACCTCGCCGAGCTGACCATGCTGATCCTCGGGCGCGACCGGCTCAAGGACCCCGCACGCGGCTATGCGAAGACCTTCCTGCGGCAGCTGGAGGAGTGCCTGGGGCTCGCCCAGGAGCGGGGCGTCAAGATCGTCACCAATGCCGGTGGGCTCAATCCCGGTGGACTTGCCGATGCCGTCAGGGAGTTGGCGGGGCGCCTCGGGGTCGGTGTGCGGGTCGCGCATGTCGAAGGGGACGACCTCGGGCAGCGCTTCCCGGACGCGCTCACCGCCAATGCCTACCTCGGCGGCGCCGGGATCGCCGCCTGCCTGCGCGCCGGCGCCGATGTCGTCGTCACCGGGCGCGTGACCGACGCCGCCCTCGTCACGGGGCCCGCCGCCGCGCACTTCGGGTGGGGGGACGGTGACCACGACCGGCTCGCCGGTGCCGTCGTCGCCGGGCACATCCTCGAATGCGGTACGCAGGCCACCGGGGGCAACTACGCCTTCTTCGGCGGGCGTTCGCAGCGGGAACTGCTCCGGCCCGGCTTTCCGATCGCCGAGATCCATGAGGACGGGTCCAGCGTCATCACCAAGCACGACGGCACGGGCGGCTTCGTCGACGTCGGCACGGTCACCGCGCAGCTGCTGTACGAGACCTCCGGCGCCCGGTACACCGGACCCGACGTCACCGCCCGGCTCGACACGGTCGCCCTCACGCAGGAGGGACCCGACCGGGTGCGTGTCGCGGGCGTGCGCGGGGAAGCCCCGCCGCCGACCCTGAAGGTCGGCCTCAACCGCCTCGGCGGCTTCCGCAACGAAGTCGTCTTCGTCCTCACCGGGCTCGATGTGGAGGCCAAGGCCGCCCTTGTCCGGGCGCAGGTGGAGGATGCGCTCGGGCGCGCCAAGTCCCGACCGCAGGAGGTGCGGTGGGAGCTTGTAAGGGCCGATCGGCCGGACGCCCCCAGTGAAGAGACCGCCTCCGCCCTCCTGCGGCTCGTCGTGCGCGACCCGCAGCAGGACCCCGTCGGCCGCGCCCTGAGCGGCGCCGCGATCGAGCTGGCCCTCGGCAGCTACCCCGGATTCCACGTGACGGCGCCCCCGGGCAAGGGCGCGCCCTACGGAGTCTTCGAGGCCGCGTACGCCGAGCGCGGCACCGTCGATCACGTGGCCGTCCTGCCCGGCGGTGAGCGGCTCCCGGTCCAGATGTCCGGCGACAGCCGCGTACTCGAAGACCTCGACCGGCCGCCCCTGCCCGAACCTCTCCCGCAAGGCCCCACCCGCCGCGCCCCCCTCGGCCTCGTCGCCGGGGCCCGCAGCGGTGACAAGGGCGGGGACGCGAACGTCGGCGTATGGGTGCGCACGGACGACGCATGGCGGTGGCTCGCCCATGAGCTGACCGTCGAGCGGTTCCGTGAACTCGTGCCGGAGGCGGCCGAGTTGACCGTCATGCGCCACGACCTGCCGAACCTGCGGGCGCTGAACTTCGTCATCGAGGGGATCCTCGGCGCGGGCGTCGCATCGCAGGCCCGCTTCGATCCGCAGGCCAAGGGCCTCGGCGAATGGCTGCGCGCCCGCCACCTCGACATCCCGGCCGCACTCCTGGACGTACCGGCCGCACCCCTGAAAGCCATCGATGCGAACGAACCGACGGAGGTACTCCCGTGACCGTCCTCGCGTCCGCGCTCGACCCCGCGAGCGCCGAGTACGCCGAGCACCGCGAGGCCATGCTCGGCAAGCTCGCCGAGCTCGACGCCGAGCAGGCCAAGGCCCTCGACGGCGGCGGCGAGAAGTACGTCGCCCGGCACCGGGGGCGCGGCAAGCTGCTCGCCCGGGAGCGGATCGAGCTGCTCCTCGACCCCGATACGCCGTTCCTGGAGCTGTCGCCGCTCGCCGCCTGGGGGAGCGACTATCCCGTCGGCGCCTCGATGGTCACCGGTATCGGCGTCGTCGAGGGCGTGGAGTGTCTGATCACCGCCAACGACCCCACCGTGCGCGGCGGGGCGAGCAATCCGTGGACGCTGAAGAAGGCCTTCCGCGCGCATGAGATCGGGCATGCCAACCGGCTGCCGTCCATCCATCTCGTGGAGTCCGGGGGCGCCGATCTCCCCTCCCAGAAGGAGATCTTCATCCCGGGCGGTGCGCTCTTCAAGCACCTCACCCAGTCGTCGGCCGCCGGCATCCCCACCGTCGCCGTCGTCTTCGGCAACTCCACGGCGGGCGGCGCCTACGTCCCCGGCATGAGCGACCACGTGATCATGGTCAAGGAGCGCGCCAAGGTCTTCCTCGGCGGGCCGCCGCTGGTGAAGATGGCCACCGGCGAGGAGAGCGACGACGAGTCGCTCGGCGGCGCCGAGATGCACGCCCGCACCTCAGGCCTCGCGGACTATCTCGCCGATGACGAGCGGGACGCCCTTCGCCAGGCCCGGCGGGTCGTGAAGCGGCTCAACTGGCGCAAGGCGTACGCCGATCCGGCCGGGGTCGTCGAGCCGCCGAAGTACGACGAGGACGAGCTGCTCGGCATCGTGCCGGGTGACCTGAAGGTGCCCTTCGACCCGCGCGAGGTCATCGCCCGCATCGTCGACGGCTCCGACTTCGACGAGTTCAAGCCGCTCTACGGGTCGAGTCTCACGACAGGATGGGCGTCCCTGCACGGCTATCCCATCGGGATCCTCGCCAACGCGCAGGGCGTGCTCTTCAGCGAGGAGTCCCAGAAGGCGGCCCAGTTCATCCAGTTGGCCAACCAGCGGGACATCCCGCTGCTCTTCCTGCACAACACCACCGGCTACATGGTCGGCAAGGAGTACGAGCAGGGCGGCATCATCAAGCACGGCGCGATGATGATCAACGCCGTGTCGAACTCGCGCGTGCCGCATCTGAGCGTCCTGATGGGGGCCTCGTACGGAGCCGGGCACTACGGCATGTGCGGGCGCGCCTTCGACCCGCGCTTCCTCTTCGCCTGGCCGAGCTCCAAGTCCGCCGTCATGGGGCCGCAGCAGCTTGCGGGGGTCCTGTCGATCGTGGCCAGGGCCTCCGCCGCCGCCAAGGGCCAGCCCTACGACGACGAGGCCGACGCGGGGCTGCGCGCCATGGTGGAGCAGCAGATCGAGTCGGAGTCGCTGCCGATGTTCCTGTCCGGGCGCCTCTACGACGACGGGGTCATCGATCCCCGCGACACCCGCACGGTCCTCGGCCTGTGCCTGTCCGCGATCCACACCGCCCCCTACGAGGGCGCGCGCGGTGGCTTCGGCGTCTTTCGGATGTGAGGAACTCACCATGATCAGCAGCATCCTTGTCGCCAACCGTGGCGAGATCGCCTGCCGCGTCTTCCGCACCTGCCGCGACCTGGGCATCACCACCGTGGCCGTGTACTCCGACGCCGACGCGGACGCCCTGCACGTCCGTACGGCCGACTCCGCCGTACGCCTGCCCGGTGCCGCGCCCGCGGACACGTACCTGCGCGGCGAACTCATCGTGAAGGCCGCGCAGGCGGCCGGCGCGGACGCCGTCCACCCCGGCTACGGCTTCCTCTCCGAGAACGCGGACTTCGCGCGCGCCGTCCTGGACGCCGGGCTCGTGTGGATCGGACCGCCGCCCGATGCGATCGAGTCCATGGCATCGAAGACGCGCGCCAAGGAACTCATGGGCATCGAGCCGATGGGCGTGGATGGCGTCACCGAGAGCGATCTGCCGGTCCTGGTGAAGGCGGCGTCCGGCGGCGGCGGGCGCGGCATGCGCGTCGTACGTGAACTAGGCGCGCTTAAGGGCGAGTTGATCGCCGCCCGCGCGGAGGCCGCCAGTGCCTTCGGGGACGGCGAGGTCTTCGTCGAGCCCTACCTGGAGGGCGGTCGGCACGTCGAGGTGCAGATCATGGCCGACGCGCATGACACCGTCTGGGCGCTCGGCACGAGGGACTGCACGCTCCAGCGCAGGCACCAGAAGGTCATCGAGGAGTCCCCGGCGCCGGGCCTGGCCCCAGAACTCGTCGATGAGCTGCACGCCCAGGCCGTGCGTGCGGCGCGCGTGACCGGGTATCGCGGTGCGGGCACGGTGGAGTTCCTCGTCGCGGGCGACCGGGCGCACTTCCTGGAGATGAACACCCGGCTCCAGGTCGAACACCCGGTCACGGAGGCCGTGTTCGGCGTCGACCTCGTGGCGCTGCAGATCCAGGTCGCGGAGGGCGCCCGCCTCGCGGAAGAGCCGCCGCCCGCGCGCGGACACGCCGTGGAGGCCCGCCTTTACGCCGAGGACCCGGCGGCCGAGTGGGCCCCGCAGACCGGCACCCTGCACCGGCTCTCCGTGCCGGGCGTGCGGCTCGACACGGGGTACGTGGACGGCGACACGATCGGCGTGCACTACGACCCGATGCTGGCCAAGGCCATCGCGTACGCCCCCACGCGAGCACAGGCCCTGCGCGCCCTCGCGGGCGCGCTGGAGCGCGCGGTCGTCCACGGACCCGTCACCAACAGGGAGTTGCTCGTACGCTCCCTGCGGCACCCGGAGTTCGCCGAGGCCCGCATGGACACGGGTTTCTACGACCGGTACGTCACCGAACTCGCCGCCCCCGCACCCGATCCGTACGCCCCGCTGGCCGCAGCGCTCGCCGACGCGCACGGGCGCTCGCGGTTCGGCGGCTGGCGCAACCTCGCGTCGCAGCCGCAGGTCAAGCTCTTCCGGAGCGAGCCGGACGGCACCGAGCACGAGGTGCGCTACCGGCACACGCGGGAGGGTCTGAGCGCGGAGGGCGTGCGGGTGCTCTCCGTGTCCCGTGAGTCCGTCGTGCTCGAAGTGGACGGCGTACGACGGCAGTTCACCGTCAGTCGCTACGGCGACGACGGTCGCGTGTACGTCGGCAACACCGCCCTCACCGCGCTCCCGCTGCTCCCTGAACCCACCACCCGGCAGGAGCCAGGATCCCTGCTCGCCCCGATGCCCGGCACCGTCGTGCGCCTGGCCGAAGGGCTCGCGGAGGGGGCGCGGGTCACCGCCGGGCAGCCCCTCATCTGGCTGGAGGCCATGAAGATGGAGCACCGCATCTCCGCTCCCGCCTCCGGCACGCTCACCGCCCTGCACGCCGCCCCCGGCCGCCAGGTCGAGGTCGGCGCGCTGCTCGCAGTCGTAGACGTCATTGAAGCCGTTGACGCCGTTGGCGCCGTACAGGAGGAGCAATCCGTATGAGCACCGTCCTCGAAACCGAAGAGCACCAGGCCCTGCGTGCGGCAGTCGCCGCACTCGGCAAGCGCTACGGCCGCGAATACCTCACCCGCGTCGTGCGGGAGGAGGGCCACCCCGACGAACTGTGGGCCGATGCCGCCAAGCTCGGCTATCTGGGCGTGAACCTGCCCGAGGAGTACGGCGGTGGAGGCGGCGGAATAGCCGAACTGTCCATTGTCCTGGAGGAGTTGGGCGCGGCGGGCTGCCCGCTCCTGATGATGGTCGTCTCGCCCGCCATCTGCGGAACCGTCATCGCCCGCTTCGGCACCGATGAGCAGAAACAGGCCTGGCTGCCCGGCCTCGCGGACGGCACCCGCACCATGGCGTTCGGCATCACCGAGCCCGACGCGGGATCCAACTCCCACCGGATCACGACGACCGCCCGCAGGGACGAGGCGAGCGGCGACTGGCTCCTGACCGGCCGCAAGGTGTTCATCTCGGGTGTGGACATCGCCGACGCGACGCTGATCGTAGGCCGCACGGAGGATGACCGGACGGGCAACCTCAAGCCCTGCCTCTTCATCGTCCCGCGCGAGACGGAGGGCTTCCGGCGGCGGCAGATCGAGATGGAACTCCAGGCCCCGGAGAAGCAGTTCGAGCTGACCCTCGACGACGTACGGCTGCCCGCCGACGCCCTGGTGGGCGACGAGGACGCCGGACTGCTCCAGCTCTTCGCCGGGCTCAACCCCGAGCGGATCATGACGGCGGCGTTCTCGATCGGCATGGCGCGGTACGCCCTCTCCCGGGCGGTCGGTTACGCCAAGGAACGCAGCGTGTGGAAGAGCCCGATCGGCGCCCACCAGGCCATCGCGCACCCCCTCGCGCAGTCCCACATCGACATCGAACTGGCCCGCCTGATGATGCAGAAGGCCGCCCGGCTCTACGACGAGGGCGACGACATGGGCGCGGGTGAGGCCGCCAACATGGCCAAGCTCGCGGCTGCCGACGCGTGTGTGAAGACCGTGGACCAGTCGGTGCACACGCTGGGCGGCAACGGCCTGACGAAGGAGTTCGGCCTCGCGTCGCTGATCGTGGCCTCGCGGGTGGCGCGGATCGCTCCCGTGAGCCGGGAAATGATCCTCAACTACGTGTCGCACCAGACGCTGGGCCTGCCCAAGTCGTACTGAGCCGCCCCGCCCCGCCCCGACCTGCCCCGCATCGGTTCTCAACTGCTGGAGATCTCATGGGTCTTGTGTACGCGCCCCAGGAGCGCGGCATCGTCACGCTCACCCTGGACAACCCCGCCAACCGCAACGCCCTCTCGGCGGGACTCCTGTGCGAGCTGGCGGAGGCGCTCGACTCCTGCGGCAAGGACCCGGACGTACGCGCGGTCGTCCTCACGCACACCGGCTCGACGTTCTGCTCGGGCGCCGACCTGCGGGAGCCGCCGGACCCGGCCGTCTTCGTGGCGCTGCTCCGGCAGATCGTGGAGCTGCCGAAGCCGGTGGTGGCCCGGGTGGACGGTCATGTGCGGGCCGGCGGGCTCGGTCTGCTCGGCGCGTGCGACATGGCGGTCGCGGGTCCCGGGGCGTCGTTCGCGCTGACGGAGGTACGCATCGGGGTGGCGCCCGCGGTCATCTCCATGCCGCTGCTCGCCAGGATCGACCCGGGCGCGGCGTCGCGCTACTTCCTCACCGGGGAGCGTTTCGGCGGGGCGGAGGCGGCGCGGATCGGTCTGGTGACGGTGGCGGGGGAGGACGTGGACGGGGAGCTCTCGCCCCTGGCCGAGGGGTTGCGGAAGGCGGCGCCGCAGGCCCTGGCCGAGACGAAGAAGCTGCTCACGGCTAGGGTGCTCGACGCATTCGACCACCACACGGACTCCCTCATCGCTCTGTCCGCGCGGCTCTTCGCATCGGCGGAGGCGCGGGAGGGGATGGGGGCGTTCCTTGAACGACGGGAGTGCCCATGGGTGCTGTGACCGCGGCTGATCGTGCTGATCGCTCGCCCAAGCAGGACCGCAGCCGCGTGACGCGGCAGCGGCTCCTGGAGGCAGCGGTGGCGTGCCTCGCCGAGAGCGGCTGGGCGGGGTCCACGGTCTCCGTGGTCGCCGAGCGTGCGGGGGTTTCGCGGGGGGCGGCCCAGCACCACTTCCCCACGCGGGAGGACCTCTTCACGGCGGCGGTGGAGTACGTGGCCGAGCAGCGGTCCACCGCGCTGCGGGAGCTTCCGGCGCAGGACCGGGCGTCCGTGGTGGCCGCTCTGGTCGATCTCTACACGGGGCCCTTGTTCCGGGCGGCGCTGCACCTGTGGGTGGCCGCGTCGAATGAGCCCCAACTGGGCTCGCGCGTGACGGAGTTGGAGGCGAGGGTGGGCCGTGAGACGCACCGGATAGCGGTGCAGCTGCTCGGGGCGGACGAGTCCCGCCCCGGGGTACGGGAGACCATCCAGGGCCTCCTGGACATGGCCCGTGGACTGGGCCTCGCCAATCTCCTGACGGATGACGGGGTGCGGAGGGAGCGGGTGGTGGCGCAGTGGACGGCGCTGGTGGAGGGGGCGCTGCGCTGAGCGTTCCAAACGCCGGACGGCTGAAAGATTTCCCCGGGCCGGGGGAGAGTCTTCAGCCCGTCCGGCGTTTGAGGACGAACTCGGCGAAGCCGGTGATGACGGCTACCGCGAGATATCCCCGAACCCTTCGACCTCCCGGGGATCCCGCGTCCCCGGCCCCACATACCGGGCCGAGGGGCGGACCAGCCGCCCCGTCCGCTTCTGCTCAAGAATGTGCGCCGACCACCCGGCGGTCCGCGCGCACGTGAACATCGACGTGAACATGTGCGCAGGCACTTCGGCGAAGTCGAGGACGATCGCCGCCCAGAACTCCACGTTGGTGGCGAGGACGCGGTCGGGACGCCGCGCGTGCAGCTCGTCGAGGGCGGCCTTCTCCAGCGCCTGGGCCACCTCGTAGCGGGGAGCGCCGAGCTCGCGCGCCGTGCGGCGCAGGACCCGCGCGCGGGGGTCCTCGGCCCGGTACACCCGGTGGCCGAAGCCCATCAGGCGCTCGCCCTTGTCCAGGGCCTGCTTCACGTACGCGACCGCGTCCCCCGTCCGCTCGATCTCTTCGATCATGCCGAGGACCCGGGACGGGGCGCCGCCGTGCAGCGGCCCGGACATCGCGCCCACGGCCCCGCTCAGCGCCGCCGCCACGTCCGCGCCCGTCGACGCGATGACGCGGGCGGTGAACGTGGAGGCGTTCATGCCGTGCTCGGCGGCCGACGTCCAGTACGCGTCGACGGCCTGGACGTGCTTGGGGTCGGGCTCGCCGCGCCAGCGCTTCATGAAGCGCTCGACGACCGTGTCGGCCTTGTCGATCTCGCGCTGCGGCACCATCGGCAGGCCCTGGCCGCGGGCGGACTGGGCGACGTACGAGAGCGCCATGACGGCTGCGCGCGCGAGGTCGTCGCGGGCCTCCTGCTCGCTGATGTCCAGAAGCGGCTTCAGTCCCCACACGGGGGCGAGCATCGCGAGCGCGGACTGGACGTCGACGCGGATGTCACCGGAGTGCACCGGGATCGGGAACGGCTCGGCGGGTGGCAGGCCGGGGTTGAAGGCGCCGTCGACCAGCAGGCCCCAGACGTTGCCGAAGGAGACGTGGCCGACCAGATCCTCGATGTCGACGCCGCGATAGCGAAGCGCGCCGCCTTCCTTATCCGGTTCGGCGATCTCCGTCTCGAACGCGATGACTCCCTCAAGTCCGGGTACGAAGTCGGACATCAGGCGGCTCCTCGTGATGTGTACGACAGATGGTGGTGACAGACAGCTCGTGACCATGTGTCAGAAATGGGCATTCTCGGTCCGGTTCCGCGGTCTGCCGGTACGTCGATGGCCTCCGGCTTTCGACTCGCGGTCCGGTTCGGTCACCCCGGTGATGCCCCGTGCGGCTGGTGGTCACCCAACCGATACGGCAGCGGAACGATATCCCTTGGTGCCACCCTTGGCGATGGCACGCGGCACTCAGTGCCACACGTCACCTCTCCGTGGTGCACGACGGCCCGCCGGATGACCCTTCGTATACGGCAAGATGACCGCGTGACCGATCGAGCCGCCGCCTCTGCATCAGCTTCCGCATCAGCCTCCTCATCTGCTGCTGCAGCCCCTTCTGCCTCTTCTGCCTCTTCCGCTCCTTCTGCGTCCGATCCCGCCGCCATACGTGCCCACTACGGCGTCGACGGACTCGTCGAGACGGAGCTGCCCGCCACGCCCCTCGAGCTCTTCACGCTCTGGTTCGCGCAGGCGCTCGCCGCTGCCGAGGCGGGCGTGCTCCACGAGCCGAACGCCATGGTCGTCTCGACGGTGGACGCCGCGGGCCGCCCCAGCTCACGCACGGTCCTGCTCAAGGGCATCGACGAGCGCGGCTTCGTCTTCTTCACCAATTACGAGTCCCGCAAGGCCCGCGACCTGGCCGCGAACCCGAACGTCGCGCTGCTCTTCCCCTGGCATCCGATGGCCCGCCAGGTCATGGTCACGGGCACGGCCGAGCGTGTCGCCCGCGAGGAGACGGTGGCGTACTTCCGCACCCGCCCGCACGGCTCCCAGCTCGGCGCCTGGGCCAGCGCCCAGTCCTCGGTCATCGCCACGCGCGACGAACTGGACCAGGCGTACGCCGACTTGGAGGCGCGCTACCCAGAGGGCGAGCAGGTGCCCGCGCCTCCGCACTGGGGCGGCTTCCGCGTCGAGCCCCAGAGCGTGGAGTTCTGGCAGGGCAGGGCGAACCGCCTGCACGACCGCCTGCGCTACGTACGGACGGACCCGGACGCTGCGGACGCCGCGGCCGCTCCGAGCTGGACGGTGGAGCGCCTCAGCCCGTAGCGCCCTACCCCGTGAGGACCCCGTCCAGGAACGGCTGGATCGCCTCGCGCCAGGCCTCCGGCTGGTCGTAGTGCACCAGGTGGCCCGCGTCGGCCACCTCCGCGTACGCCCCGCGGGGCAGCACGCGGACCATTTCCTGGGACTCGGCACGGCCCAGCTCGCCGTCCAGGCCGCGGACGACCAGGGCGGGGCACCGGACCTGCGTCAGGTCCTCCCAGTGGGCGTCGTACACCCAGGTCTCGCGGGACTTCAGCATCTGGTCGCGGTCGAAGACGGGGCGCCAGCCGTCCGGGCCCTCGGTCATCACCTCGGCGAAGAACTCGCCACGCGATGGATTGGGCCGCTCCACCCAGGGATCGTCCTCGCCGAACCACTTCCGTACGTCGGCGAGCGTGGCGAAGGGCACGGGCCAGGCCTTGAACCAGTCCTCCCACTCGCGCTGCGACGCGGCGCCGAGAGCGGAGGCCCGCATGTCGCAGATGATCAGGGCGCGGACGAGGTCGGGGCGCTTCGCGGCGAGCTGCCAGGCGGTGAGCGCTCCCATGGAGTGGCCGATGAGGACGGCGGGGGCGAGGCCGAGCTGGACGAGCGCGGCTTCGGCGTCGTCCACGTAGGCGTCGCGGGTGAAGGGGCCCTCGGGGGGCTTGTCGCTCTGCCCGTGCGCGCGCTGGTCGAGTGCGACCGCGCGATGTCGCTCGGCGAGCCAGCGGGCGGTGCCCGCCCAGTGCGATGCACGGCCCATCAGGCCGTGCAGTAACAGCACGCCTCCGGGCGGCCCGTCGGTCTCCCTGGACTTGGGAGGATCGGCGAACTCCCAGGCGGCTAGGCGTACGCCGCCCGCGCCCGTCACGTCAATGCGCCGCACCATGGTTCCTGGCACCCCCCTTGAATCCACTCGGGCTGAACGCCTGGTTCTGTCACGCACCCCCGCACGCTATCGAACTCGTTTTCGAAAGCGGCCAAATCGCCGGCAACACCCCTCGTTCGTGTGACCACACTCAAGGATTGGCCGCCGCTGCCGAGGGGAGATCTTCATCGGGAGGCGGGCCGCTCGGGGAAAACGGTCCGAGGGGGATGACCCTGGGAGCTCGGGGCTCCGGGTCAGAACAGGGGAGGACAGGCCCCGGCGCTCAAGGGCGCCGGGGCCCTCTTTACGCTCGGGACGTGCCGATACGCCCGGCTCGCGTACGCGCCCCCGCACACCAGATGGGCACATCCTCCTGCCCCCTCCCACGGCCGTGGCGGCCAGACCCGGCGCCGACATGGTCAAGAGCCCTCAGGTCATATGCCTCTCGCGACAGCCTCGCACGCAAAACGTCCGGGCGCTGCGATTCCGCACACTGAATCTTGGACCCCCTTGGGTCCCGGAGTCTTCACAACTGCCCAACAGCTACCGCTAGTTGACGCGAACTCCCGGTAACGGGAGCCGGATTCCGCCGTCACCCGGGGTTGCGGACGTCATCGCCCGGTCCTGCGGACCTCAGCGCTTGGCGACGAAGACGTGCGACGCGACCTCCGCGTCCAGCTCCGCTGCCTCACCGCTGCTGCCCACGAGCACCCCGCCCGCGGACTCCGTCACGCTCACCACGGAGCCGGGCTGCACGCCCGCGCGCCGCAGCGTGTACATCAGCTGCGCGTCCGTCTGAATGGGCTCGCCGATGCGGCGCACCACGACGGTCTTGCCCTCCGCGCCGGGGTCGAGGTCGGCCAGGGAGACCATGCCCTCGTCCAGGAACGGGTCGGCCCCGTCCGTCTCGCCAAGCTCCTCCAGGCCCGGGATCGGGTTGCCGTACGGAGACTCGGTGGGGTGGCGCAGGAGCTCCAGGACGCGGCGCTCCACCGCCTCGCTCATCACGTGCTCCCAGCGACACGCCTCCGCGTGGACCTGCTCCCACTCCAGGCCGATCACGTCGACGAGGAGGCACTCCGCCAGGCGGTGCTTGCGCATCACGCGGGTGGCGAGCCTGCGGCCCTCCTCGGTCAGCTCCAGGTGGCGGTCGCTCGCGACCGCCACCAGGCCGTCGCGCTCCATGCGCGCGACCGTCTGGCTCACCGTCGGCCCGCTCTGGTCGAGACGCTCGGCGATCCGGGCGCGCATGGGGACCACACCTTCCTCCTCCAGCTCGAGGATGGTGCGCAAATACATCTCAGTGGTGTCAATCAGCCCCGACATGGGTGCCCCTCAGATCTCGCTCGTGCGGCCGGCCCTGAACTCAATTCTGACGCATAGCGCCGACAACCGGATCGCGCCAGGAGAAAACCCGGTCCAGGAGGTCTTGACGGGGTGCCCGGGCCGTATTGACAGGGCACTGGTCCAGACCGCAACGTGATCCGCGGCACACGGGAAATACGTGCAGGAAATACGTACACGACATACGTACCCGGAAAGGTTCGTCGGCGCATGGGCTCGAAGAGCGAGAGCAAGCTGGCCGGTCAGTACATCGACGCCGCGATCGGCCTGCTCGGCCGTGTGCGCGACGAGGAGGGCGGGAACGTCGACGCGGCGGGCACGCTGCTCGCCGACGCGGTCGAGGCCGGTGGCAGGCTCTTCGCCTTCGGTGCCGGGCACTCCTCGCTCGCCGCCCAGGACGTCGTCTACCGCGCGGGCGGCCTTGCCCTGATGAACCTCCTCGCCGTCCCCGGGGTCGTCGGCATCGACGTCATGCCCGCCACGCTCGGCTCGGCCCTCGAGCGGGTGGACGGGCTCGCGGGCGCCGTCCTGGACTCGTCACCGGCCCGCCCCGGCGACGCACTCGTGATCATCTCGCTCTCCGGACGGAACTCCCTTCCGGTGGAGATGGCCATGAACGCCCGCGCGCTCGGCCTGAAGGTCATCGGGGTGACGTCCGTGGCGTACGCGACGGAGACGAAGTCGCGCCACATGTCCGGCACCTTCCTGAAGGACCACTGCGACGTCGTGATCGACTCCAAGATCGCCCTCGGTGACGCGGAGCTCGGCCTCGACACGGTCGGCGCGCCCTTCGGGCCCGCCTCCAGCGTGGTCGCCAACGCGATCATGCAGGCGATGATGGCCACGGCCGTCGAGCGTCTTGCCGCGCGGGGCGTCGAGCCGCCGGTGCTGCGGTCGGGGAACGTGGACGGCGGGCACGAGTGGAACGGCCGGGTGTTCGCGGAGTACGGCGACCGGATCTTCTACCGCCGCTGAGCCCCCCGCGGGCCCTCGGGGAAGCGCACCCGCACGCTGAGCCCACCCCCTTCCTCGTTCGCCGACGCGGTCGCCCGTGCCCCGTGCGCGCGGGCGATCGCGGCGACGATGGACAACCCGAGGCCCGCGCCTTCCCCGCGCGCATGCGTACGTTCCCGCAGGCGCCGGAAGGGCTCGAAGAGGTGCGGGACGGTCTCCGGCGGGACGACGGGCCCGGTGTTGGTGACCTCGACGCCGTCCGGTCCTGTGCGCACATCGACCCGGCCGCCCTTGACGTTGTAGTGCACGGCGTTCGCCACCAGGTTGTGCACCAGGCGGTCGAGGAGGACTCCGTCGCCGTACACGGTGAGCGGCTCGGCGTGCAGGCAGAGGGTGACGTCCCGCTCGGACGCCCGGCCCGCGAGCCCTTCGGTCACCGCGTCGGCGACGACGTCGAGGGCGATGGGCTCACGCCGTTCGAGCCCCCGCTCAGAAGTGGCCAGGAGCAGCAGACCCTCGATCAGATGCTCGCTGTCGTCGGCGACGGAGATGAGTTTCGTACGGATCCGGGCCACCTGCCGCGCGTCGGGCTCACCGGCGAGACCGATCTCGGCGGCGGCCCGCTGGACGGCGAGCGGGGTACGCAGCTCGTGCGCGGCATTGGCGGCGAACCGCTGCTGCGCGCTGACCAGTTGCTCTATCCGCCCGAGCATCTCGTCGAAGGTGTCGGCAAGCTGCTTCAGTTCGCCGGGCGGGGCGTCGAGGGCGATCCGCTCGTGCAGGTTCTCGCCGGACAGGCGCCGCGCGGTGCCGGTGATCACGGACACGGGGTGCAGGACGCGGCCCGCCATCCACCAGGCGAGGAGGATCGAGAGCGCCGCGTACACGAACAGCACGATGACCGAAACGGTGAGCAGCCTGCTGAGCGCCGCCTGCTCGGCGACATCGCTGATCCTCGTGACGGCGAGCCCCTGCGTGATGTCGTCGGCCGGGACGCTTTTGGTCGGCATCGGCCTCGCGACCGACGCCGACGCGGCCGGGGTGGGCAGCAGCCAGGGCGGGTTCATCCTGCGGGCGGGGACGGCGGTGGTGACGGCGGTGCTGATCGAGGAGTAGAGCCCCTGCCGCACCAGGAAGTAGACGAGCCCGGTGAGCAGTGCCCCCGCGAGGACGAGCATGCCGCCGTAGAGGGCGGTGAGGCGGCCGCGTTCGCTGCTGAGGCCGCCGACGAGGCGCCTTCGGCCGCCGACGAGGGGCCTTCGGTGGACCCTCCTCACGCCGACCAGCCCGTGATCCGGTAGCCCGCGCCCGGGACCGTCTCCACCACCGGGGGGTCGCCCAGCTTGGTGCGGAGCTTGGAGAGGGTGACGCGGACCGCGTTCGTGCGGTAACTGGTGTCCTCCTCCCAGACCTGTTCGATCAGGTCGTCACCGCTGACCACCGCGCCCTCAGCCCGGAGCAGCGCCTCAAGGACCGCGAACTCCTTGCGGGAGAGCGCGAGATGGCGGCCGTCGCGGCTGGCCTGGCGGCGGGCCGTGTCCAGGACGAGGCCCGCGCGTTCGATGACGGGCGGCAGCGCGGGGCGCGTGCGGCGGCCGAGGGCGAGGACGCGGGCGAGGAGCTCGTCGTACGCGAAGGGCTTGGTCAGGTAGTCGTCCGCGCCGAGGCCGAGGCCCGCGACCCGGTCCCGGATCGTGGCCGAAGCCGTCAGCATCAGGACGCGGGTGAGCAGCCGCTGCGACACCACCCTGCGGCACACCTCGTCGCCGTGCAGGCCCGGCAGGTCCCGGTCCAGGATGACGACGTCGTACTCGCCGAGCTGGAGCTTGCGCAGCGCCGTCAGGCCGTCGGCCGCGACGTCGACCGCGAGCGCGTCGCGGCGCAGCCCGTCGGCGATCATCTCGGCCAGGAATTCCTCGTCCTCCACCAGCAGTACGCGCATGCGGCCCTGTGTACCTGAAGTGCACCTTTCGTCGGTGTAAGCGTCTCCGTTGAGAGAAACGAAACCTCCCTTCCCGCGAGCCTGTGCGCGACAACGCGACAACGCGACCAGTGAAGTGAAGGGGAAGCCATGAGGACTCGTACGCGCTCAACGGCCATCGCATCGGGGTTCGCCGCACTCGCCCTGTTCGCCGGAGCCTGCTCCTCCGGCGGCGGCGAGAGCAGCCAGGACAAGGCCGACGGCGGCAAGGGCAAACAGGCCGACGCCGCCTTCAAGGAGCGCGAGTGCCTGCGCAAGCACGGCCTCAAGGTGTCCGAGCCCAAGTCGGGCGAGGACACCCGCGGGATCACCATCGGCGGTGACATGAGCAAGGAAAAGATGGAGGCCGCGATGAAGGCCTGCACAGGCAAGGGCGGCAGCGCGGGCGGCGGCAAGGTCACGCAGGCCGACAAGGACAAGATGCTCAGGTACGCCCAGTGCATGCGCAAGAACGGCTACGACATGCCCGACCCGAAGTTCGACGGCGGCGCGATGCAGGCCCAGCCCATGCCGAAGGGTGCTGAGGTGAAGAAGATGGAGAAGGCCGCCAAGGCGTGCAAGGACATCGTCGCGTGAGGCGCCGCACCGCCGTGGTCGCCACCGTGGTGGCCCTGATCGCGATCACCGGCGGCGGCGTCGCCGTCACCGCCATCGCCGACAACGGCAAGGACGAGTCCGTGAGCCAGGACGCCGGACTCCCGTCCGCCACCGCCCCCGTCGAGCGCGGCGACCTCAGCAGCGGAACCCAGACCGACGGCACCCTCGGCTACGCCAAGGAACGCAAGGTCAACGCCGGCACCACCGGAACCCTGACGTGGTCCACGGGCAGCGGCTCGACGATCAAGCGCGACGGACGCCTGTACGAGGTCAACGGCGTCCCCGTGCGCCTCATGTACGGCACCGAACCCATGTACCGCACGCTGAAGACCGGCGACGAGGGCAACGACGTACGGCAGCTGGAAGAGAACCTCCAGGCGCTCGGGTACGGAGCCGGGCTCGCCGTCGACGACGAGTACACGGCAGGCACCGCGGCGGCCGTCAAGCAGTGGCAGAAGGCACACGACCGCAAGCAGACGGGGCGCGTCGGGCCCGACCAGATCGCCTTCTCGCCGGGCGGCGTCCGCGTGAAGTCCACCGAGTCGGCCGTCGGCGACCAGGTCGCGCCGGGCAAGCCGGTGCTCAGCACGACGGGATCCGAGCGGGTCGTACGTTTCCAGCTCGACGTCGCCGAGGGGAAGCTCGCCAAGGTGGGCACCAAGGTGACCGTGGACCTGCCGGACGGCTCGACGGCCAAGGGCGAGGTCGCATCCGTCGGCAAGACCGCCAAGCCGGGCGACGACCCGGCCGACAAGACCCCCAAGATCCCGGTGACGGTCTCCTTCGACGACCCCGGCAAGGTCGACGGCTTCGACCAGTCCCCTGTGACGGTCAACCTCACCGGAGAGACCCGCGATGACGTCCTCTCCGTCCCCGTCAACGCCCTCCTCGCGCTGCCCGGCGGCGGCTACGGCGTCCAGGTCGTCGAGCACGGCCGCGCCCGCCAGGTGAAGGTCGAACTCGGCATGTTCGGTCAGGGGCGCGTCGAGGTCACCGGCGGCGGCCTGCGGGACGGCATGAAGGTCGGGGTGCCCAAGATATGAGCGCCGTCGTGGAGTTGGGCGGGGTCACCAAGGAATACCCGGGCGGTGTTGCCGCCCTGCGCGGCGTGGACCTGCGGGTGGAGGAGGGCGAACTCCTCGCCATCGTCGGCCCTTCGGGGTCCGGCAAGTCGACGCTGCTGCACATCATCGGCACGCTCGACCGCCCCTCGGAGGGCTCGGTGGCCATCGCGGGACACGACGTCGCGACGCTCGCCGACCGCAGCCTCTCCGCACTGCGCGCACGGCACATCGGCTTCGTCTTCCAGGCGTTCCACCTCGTGCCGGGGATCAGCGCACGCGACAACGTGGCGGAGGGGCTCCTGTACTCCGGGCTCTCGCGCTCCGAGCGCCGCGCGCGGGCCGCGGAAGCCCTTGACCGGGTCGGCCTCGCGGACCGCATGAAGCACCGCCCGCACGAACTCTCCGGCGGCCAGAAGCAGCGCGTCGCCATCGCGCGCGCCGTGGTCGGGGCGCCGGACCTGCTCCTGGCCGACGAGCCGACCGGGGCACTCGACTCGGCTTCGGGCGAGGCGGTGATGGAGCTCCTCCACGACCTGAACGCGGAGGGCGCGACCATCGCCGTCATCACGCACGACGCGGAGATCGCGGAGAGACTGCCGCGGCAGGTGCGGATCCGGGACGGGCGGGTGGTGGCGGACGTCCGCGCCGCAGCGGCCGGTACCGGTGAGGGGGTGCTCGCCGGATGACCCGTACGAAGAAGGTCAGGAACGCCCGGCTCAAGGCGGCGCGGCTCGGGCCGCGGGACGTCCTGCACGTCGGCTCGGCGGGGTTGCGCAGCCGCCCCGTGCGGGTCGTGTTGTCGGCGCTCGGGATCGCCATCGGGATCGCCACGATGATCGCGGTGGTCGGCATCTCGTCGTCCAGCAAGGCCCAACTCATGGAGGAGCTGGACGAGTTGGGCACGAACATGCTGGTTGCCTCCCCGGGGGAGCCCATGTTCTCCGGCGAGAAGGTGGTGCTCCCGCGCGACGCCGCGGGCCGCGTCTCCAGGGTGAAGGGCGTACGGGACGTCGGCGCGACCGGCGACCTCGAACGCACCGTGCGGCGCAGCGAGAAGATCCCCGAGGACGAGACCGGCGGCATCTCCGTCAAGGCGGCGACCGAGGGCCTGCTGAAGGTGCTGCGCGGCGAGATGGGGCACGGCACGTGGTTCAACGCGGCCAACAGCCGCTACCCCTCGATCGTCCTCGGCCATGTCGCTGCCGACCGCCTCGGCATGACTCAACCGGGCCAGCAGGTCTGGGTGGACGACCGGTACTTCACGGTCGTCGGCATCCTCGACCCGCTGCCGCTCTCGCCCGACGTGGAGCGCTCGGCCCTGGTGGGCTGGGAGGCGGCGAAGAGCGAGCTCGGCTTCGACGGCCGCCCCACGTCGGTGTACGAGCGGTCGACGGACGCCTCGGTGCACGAGGTCCGGAGCCTGCTCGCGGCCTCGATCGACCCGGAGAACCCGCGGAACGTCCAGGTGACCGACCCGTCATCGGCGCTCAAGGCGAAGGCGGCGACGGAGGGAGCGTTCTCCACGCTGTTGCTTGGGCTCGGCGGGATCGCCTTGCTGGTGGGAGGTGTCGGGGTGGCCAACACCATGATCATCTCAGTCCTGGAGAGACGGTACGAGATCGGTCTGCGCCGCTCGATGGGCGCGACGAAGGGGCAGATCCGCATCCAGTTCGTGACGGAGTCCCTGATGCTGTCCGGCCTCGGCGGCCTTGCGGGGATCGCGCTCGGCGCGGCGGCGACGGGCGCGTACGCGGTGTCGGGCGGACTCCCCTGGGTGGTCCCCCTGTGGGCGGTGAGCGGCGGCTTCGGCGCGACGCTGGCCATCGGGACGGTGGCGGGCCTGTACCCAGCGGTACGAGCGGCCCGCCTCTCGCCAACACTGGCCCTGCACGCTGCCTAGCCGGCGGGGCGGGCGGGTTCTGAACTGCCGGGTCCAGTCGGGCTGGGTGTGGGCGGACTTTGAACTGCCGGGGTCCAGTCGGCTGATGGAGGGACCCAAGACCGCCGCTTCGCGGCGGATTCTCCCCACCCGCCCACCCGTTTACCCGGCGACGGATGATCACCCACCCGATGCGCTGCGGGGCAATCGGGTGGGCGGGCGGGAAAGATCCGCCGCGAAGCGGCGGGCC
>NZ_BAAAUG010000037.1:56782-58773 GCF_039533825.1 Streptomyces rectiviolaceus | reverse complement strand
TGCGGAGGCGGCGGGCGCGGCCGCCGCCTGTGCCGCTTCGGCGACCTCGTCGAGGGAGACGGCGTGGACGGTGGCGAGGACGCGGCCCGTCGCCGGGTCGACGGTGTCGGCCGGCGCGCCCGCGCCGCGTCGCCACTCGCCCGCGATGAGTGCTTCGTCGGCTGGGATGCGGAGCATGGGGGCCTCCTGGCGGAACGGGACGTGGTCGAACAGAACGTGGCCGAACGGGACTTGAGGGAGGGGTCCCGGATGAACGCCGAACGGTCTTAGGTAAGCGCTAGAAATCTAAGGGCTTAAATATCCGGAGCGCAAGACCCATCTGCCGACGGCATTCGAGGATTTCCCCTGCGGAGACTCTTGACGCGCTCCGGTGCCGGGACGGTACAACTTAAGCGCTTAGAAACTTTGCGCTTACTCGCTTTTCGGCTCGGGTTTCCCCAGACTCCGTGGCCCGTGGCGTTCTCCCCGTCCCCGCCCCCTCAGCAGCGGAGTTCCCGCATGACGATCGACGCTTCACCGGACCGAGCGGTCCGGGCCGCCATAGCCGCCCGCTTCGAACGGCTCCCTCTGTGCCGCTGGCACGTCACCGTCCGGCTCATCGTGGGCGCGGTCACCTTCTTCGAGGCCTTCGACCAGCTCCTGATCGCCTACGCCCTGCCCGAACTGCGCCAGGAGTGGGACCTCGGCACGTCCGCCGCGACGCTGCTGCTCACCGTCGGCTCGATCGGCATGCTGATCGGGGCGCTGCTCTCCGGGCGGCTCGCGGACCGGATCGGCCGGGTCAAGGTCATCGCGCTGTGCATCGCGCTGTCCAGCGTCGCCAACCTGGCCCTGTCCGTGGCCACCTCGCCCGACGCGTTCATGGCCCTGCGGTTCGTCCAGGGCCTGGCGATCGGCGGCGAGGTGCCGGTGGCGGCGACGTTCATCGCCGAGATCACCCGCAGCCACCAGCGTGGCCGCTTCGTCCTCCTCTACGAGCTGGTGTTCCCGGCGGGTCTTACGGTGGGCGCGCTTGTCGCGGCCTGGGTGGTGCCGATCCTGGGCTGGCGCTGGATGTACGCGCTTGCGGCGCTGCCCGGCCTGCTCTGCATCCTCGTACAGCGGAAGGTCCCGGAGTCGCCGCGTTGGCTCGCGGACCACGGCAGGACCGATGACGCGGCCGATGTGATGTCCGGCATCGAGGCGGAGGTCGAGCGGATCACCGGGAAACCGTTGCCTCCCGTTCCCGAGGCTTTCCCGGAGGCGCTTCCCGTCGCGGCTCCCGGGGAGGACGCTTCCGGACTGCGCGGCCTGTTCAGCGGCCGCTACCGGCGCCGGACGCTGATCATCGGCGTGCTCTGGTTCACCGGCTACTTCGTCAACTACGGCATCACGTCCTGGCTCCCCACGATCTACCAGAACCGCTACGACCTCTCCCTCTCGGACGCGCTCCTCTACTCGACGGTCACGTCCTGCGCGGGTCTGCTGGGCTGCCTCGTGGCCGCGCTCACGGTGGACCGGCTGGGGCGCCGGAAGGTCATCACCGGGTGTCTGGGCGGGGCGGCGATGATGCTGGTGGCGCTCGCGGCGGTGGGCGCGGGTACGCCGGTGCAGGTCCTGGTGTGGACCTCGCTGGCGGCGGTCTTCTTCTTCGGCTCCAACATCTGCCTGTACCTGTACACGCCGGAGCTCTTTCCGACGCGGATGCGGGCGCTGGGGAGCAGTGTGGGCGGGGCGATGAACCGGCTCGGTGTCATCCTCGGGCCGATTGTGGTGGGGGTCGTGTACGCGGGCGGCAATGTGTCCACGGTGTTTGTGATGTTGGGGGCTGTGGCGCTGGTGGGGGCCGTGGTGGCGGGGGTGGGGGCGGAGGAGACTGCGGGGCGCCGCTTGGAGGAGGTTTCGCCGTAGGCGGTTCCTTTTCCCCAACCCCGCCCCTTCCCGAAAACCCGCTCTGGCGCGGGGGCCTTGGTTGCCGAAATCACCGGCTTCGCCGAGTTCGTCCTCAATCG